>NZ_CAWURG010000024.1:0-122692 GCF_963924895.1 uncultured Sphaerotilus sp. | reverse complement strand
ATAGCTTGACAAAAACAATCAAACAGAGTATAATACAACTATGTTAATCGTACATAAAAGACTAAAAACAGAACCAGATGCTGAATGGGACTTTCACGAACTATCTACTGATAAGTTTCCTGGCGGGTTTGCAAGAGAATCAGATTGGGCAGTAAGATACAAAAGAAGAAACGATAGCCCAAAACACAAACATGAATACAAAGTGGAGTTAAGAACATGAGTGATTTTTTAAAAGATATAATTAAAGAAACAGGTAACGAATATGCAAGTCTAGTATCAGATGGTTCAACAGGCGATGTGAACGATTTCATTGATACAGGTTCGTATATTTTTAATGCATTACTTGGCGGTAGTATTTACAGAGGACTGCCATCAAACAAGATTACTGCAATCGCCGGCGAAAGTGCAACAGGTAAAACATTCTTTGTACTAGGTATGGTCAAGAGTTTCTTAGATAAGAATCCAGACGCTGGTGTTATCTTCTTTGAGAGTGAGTCTGCAATCACAAAAGAGTTGATTGAAGAAAGAGATATTGATAGTAGTCGTATGGTTGTAATGCCTGTAACCCAGCGAATCCACATCGAGCATTTTCAATGCGGCGTCGGCGACCTCGCGGCTGATTTTGCCATCCGCCTTGACCTGCGCAAAATCGCGCACCCGGCGCAGCAGCCGGTTGGAAATACGCGGCGTGCCGCGCGAACGACCGGCAATCTCGCCCGCGCCCGTGGGATCGGTTTCCACCTCCAGCAACTTGGCCGAACGCGCCACGATGCGCGTCAACTCCTCGACGCTGTAAAACTCCAACCGCGCCACGATACCGAAGCGGTCGCGCAGCGGATTGGTCAGCATGCCCGCGCGGGTGGTCGCGCCCACCAGCGTGAACGGCGGCAAGTCGAGCTTGACCGAGCGCGCCGCCGGGCCTTCGCCGATCATGATGTCGATCTGGTAGTCCTCCAGCGCCGGGTACAGGATTTCCTCGACGACCGGGCTCAACCGGTGGATCTCGTCGATGAAGAGGACGTCGTTCTTCTCCAGGTTGGTCAGCATCGCCGCCAGATCCTTGGGCTTTTCCAGCACCGGGCCGCTCGTCTGGCGCAGGTTCACGCCGAGTTCGGCCGCGATGATGTGCGACAGCGTCGTCTTGCCGAGGCCGGGCGGGCCGAACAGCAGCACGTGGTCGAGTGCCTCGCTGCGCTTCTTGGCCGCGCCGATGAAGATCTCCAACTGCTCGCGCGCCTTGGCCTGACCGACGTATTCATCGAGCAGCTTGGGCCGTAGCGCGCGTTCGATCGCCTCTTCCTGCGGGGTGCTGGGCGCCGCGCTGACGATGCGCTTGGACGGGGCGGGGGCGAAGTCGTCGGTCTGGATGGCCATGCGGGCGATTGTCCGTCAAAGCCCCCGGCACCGGTGCGCAGGACTGGTTATTTCGCCAGTGATTTCAACGCCGCCTTGATGCCGTCGCTCACGCCGATGTCCGCCGGCAGCAGCTTGATCGCCGCCGCCGCTTCCTTCTCGTTGTAGCCCAGCGCGATCAGCGCCTGCACGATGTCGGACTGCGCATCGGTCTGCACCGCCGCACCCGGCAGCGCGAGATCCGGCCCGAGCTTGCCCTTGAGTTCGAGCAGCAGCCGCTCGGCGGTCTTCTTGCCGATACCGGGTACCTTGATGAGCCGGCCGACCTGCTGGGTGCTGACGGCCTGCGCCAGCTCACCCGCGCTCATGCCGGACAGCACGGCCAAGGCGATGCGCGGGCCGACGCCGGTGATCCGGATGAGCTGGCGGAAGGTCTCGCGCTCCGCAGGCGTGAGGAAGCCGTAGAGCAGCTGCGCGTCCTCGCGCACGACGAAGTGCGTGTGCAGCGTGACGCGCTCGCCGAGATGCGGGAGGTTGTAGAAGGTGCTCATCGGGACGTCGACGTCGTAGCCGACGCCGTTCACATCGATGAGGATCTGGGGCGGGGATTTTTCCGCCAGGGTGCCGGTGAGTCGTCCGATCATGGGGCGCGATTATGCGCGGGGCGACCCGCCGGCTTGCAGGCCATCAGCGGCGGAACAGACCGAGCCGCTGCGCTTCCAGAGCTGCTTCGGCACGCGAACTCACGTTGAGCTTGCGGTAGATCTGCTTGACGTAGTCGGCGATGGTGTGGCGGCTCAGGCCGAGCTGCACGCCGATCTCCGGCAGCGTGAAGCCCTTGGCCACGCGCAGCAGCACCTCGCGCTCGCGCTCGGTCAGCTGCACATTGGGCATCAGCGTGTCAGCCGCGGGGTAGGGCTGCAGTGCCGGCTTGTTGGCCTGGGCCGAGAAGTAGGAAATCATCCGGCGCGCGATCGAGGGCGACAGCGGCGGCTCGCCCTGGCTGATGCGCTGCAGGTGTTCCATCAGCTGCTCGCGCGGCTGCTCCTTCAGCAGGTAGCCGTAGGCGCCGGCCTGCAGCGCGGGGAAGAGGTGGTCGTCGTCGTCGTGGATGGTGACCACCACCGACTGTGCATCCGGCTGCGACTCGCGCAGCGCCTGCACCACCTTGACGCCCGAGCCGTCCGGCAGGCCCAGATCGATCATCGCCAAGTCGAAGCGGTGGGCGGTGACCTGTTGCAGCGCGTCGTGCACCCGGGCGGACTCGACCACGGTGGAGCCAGGAAACACCTGCATCACCAGGGCGCGCAGCCAGGCGCGGATTTCGGGAAGGTCTTCGAGCAGCAGAATGGTTTTCATGGGCTTTCCTCGGGCGGACCAGGTGGCCTGCGCACTGTTCTCAAGGGGGTCTCAAGAGAGTTGGGCAGTGTGACGGCTATATCGGTCGCTGTAGGGTGAAGATGAACATGGTTACGAAAATGACGGGAATTCGTGAACGATGACGACCTGTTGGAGGCGGTAGCTTCACAGCGGCAGGGTCAGACGGATCGTCGTGCCGTAGCCGGGGCCGGATTCGACCAGGCACTGGCCCTGCAGCTGCTTGGCGCGGCCCTTCATCGTGGACATGCCGTGGCCGCGGTCGAGCTTGCCGTCCAGCTCCATCGGGATGCCCTTGCCGTTGTCCGAGATCGTCAGCTCGAAGTCGTTGATGTCCTGGCGGATCGAGATCTCGGCGTGGGTCGCGCCGCTGTGCTTGAGGATGTTGCTCACCGCCTCGCGCAGGATGCGGGTGGTCTGCACATAGGCGCGTGCACTCATGGCCCGCTCGCTCATCAGCAGGTCGTCGGGCGTGTTCCAGGCCAGCTCCACACCGCCCTGCGACATGCGCATCATCACCTCGCTGCGCCAGTCGCCGATGGCGTCGCCGAGCTGCATCGCGCGCCCGCCCAGGCCGCGCACCGACAGCCGCATCTCTTCGAGCGCCTCGCGGCCGAGGGTGGCGATGCGCTCGTTGTCGCTGGTGTGGACGATGGTCAGCAGCTTGGCGCCCAAGTCGTCGTGCAGGTCGGCGGCGATGCGCTTGCGCTCCTTGGCGGTGACCTGCTCGACGCGCAGTTCGGCCATGTGGCTGTAGTTCTTCTCGATGTCGGCGGAGATTTCCTGCACGCGGCGCTCGGCCTGCGCGCGGCCCTGTTCGGCGACGAGCACCTCACCGTGCAGTTGCTGGTACAGGCGCAGCACCATGCCCCCGAACATCACCACCGCCGTGATGCTCAGCGCGTGGTTGCCCGGCAGCAGCAGCGTGACCGGCACGAACGCCTCCTCGAAGGCCAGCACGAACAGGCCCGCGATCAGGGCCGCACAGACCACCCAGAAGTCGGCCGGCGAGAAATTCCAGGCCCGGTGCAGGAAGGCGGCGGTCGCCGCGGCGACTTCCAGCGACAGGATCACCGTCCAGGGGTGGGTGATCATGCTGATGCGGTCGGGCGCGGCGATCATCAGGCTCAGCGGCACGACGATGGTCTGCAGCGCGATCGACAGCTCCAGCCAGCGCACCTTGATGCCGCTGTAGCGCATCAGCGAGAGGATGCTCGCCACGGCAACCGGTGGCATCAGTGCGCCGATCAGCCACTCGTGGGCCACCACCGACACCGGCAGCCGCGCGCCCGTCAGCAGCGCGCACAGCAGGGCCCAGCCCACGCTGGCCGCACCAAAGTAGCCGAGGTAGGGCAGGCGGCTCAGCGTCGCCAGCGCGAGTGCGGCCGCGCCGACCAGTCCGGCCAGCAGCGCCAGCGCCTGCGTGACGCTGACGTTGAAGGTGCGTGCGCGGCGCAGCTCTTCTTCCAGCACATCCATGCGCCCGACGCGCACGGCCGACAGGTAGCCCGCGTGTTCGTTCACGGCGACCTGCGAGCGGACCTGCGCGGCGATCTGGATGTCGAGCTGGTTGTCGGTGAGCTTCAGCAGGGCCGGCGGCAGCGTGATCAGCACCGGATCGAGGCAGTTGTAGGGCAGCGGCGCCGACACATTGCCGCGGGTGGCGAGGCGGAAGCCGTTGATGCGCACTTCCCAGGCGGCGCACAGGCGCTCGAAGTAGATCCCCTGCATCGTCCCCGGCGCCGGGGCGGCGGGCAGGTCGAAGCGCAGCTGGTACCACAGCGGGGCCGAGAGCTTGGGGGAATGGTTCCAGGCGTCCGGCAGCGTGATCAGCCGGGCGGCCCCGGTGACCGGCACGTCGCGGGTCGGGGCGCGCACCACCACGGCGTTGCGGACGGTGGTGATGCCCTCGGGGCTGGGACGGCCGCCGATCTCCACCATCCACAGGCCGATCAGGATCAGCGCCACCACCATCAGCCCCCAGCGCGCTGGATGCAAGGCAATCAGGAGCGGACGGCCGCGATCGGAGCCGAGGGTCCGGAGCTGGGTCAGCCAGCCGGGCGATGGTGCGGGGGTCGCTGGCGCGGGAGGCGTGGCCACTGAAATGGTGAAATCCGGAAGAATTGAACCCAAGCTTTTGATTCTGCCGGACCACAGGCACCCCGGACGGGCGGCGACAATCACGCTCCCGGCCCTTGCCTCATAGTTCACATTCCAACCGTGATCCTGCGCCACGCTTTCATCCCCCAGGACAACCGCCGGCTCGCGCATGTCTGCGGCGCGCTCGACGAACACCTCCGCACCATCGAGGCCGCCTTCGACGTGAGCATCCGCCGGCGCAACGAATCCTTCCGGGTCGAGGGCGCCCGCCGCGCCGCCGAACGGGCGGTGGCCTTGCTGCAGCAGCTCTACGACCGCGCCGCCGAGGCGATCGATCCGGCCGAGTTGCAGCTCGCGCTGGTGCAGGCGATGCAGAACGACACACCTGCGCTGCGGGTGGTCCATGCGAGCGAGTCGGTTGCCGATGCGGGCGCCGAACCCGAGATCGTCCTGCGCACCCGCCGCAGCGAACTCGCCGGCCGCACCAGCAACCAGACCGCCTACCTGCACAACATCCTCGGCCACGACATCACCTTCGGCCTCGGCCCGGCCGGCACGGGCAAGACCTTCCTCGCGGTCGCCTGCGCGGTCGACGCGCTGGAGCGCGGCACGGTGCAGCGCATCATCCTCACGCGCCCGGCGGTCGAGGCGGGTGAGCGGCTCGGCTTCCTGCCCGGTGACCTGGCGCAGAAGGTGGACCCGTACCTGCGCCCGCTCTACGACGCGCTCTACGACCTGATGGGCATGGACCGCGTCGGCAAGGCCTTCGAGAAGGGCCAGATCGAGGTCGCCCCGCTGGCCTTCATGCGCGGGCGCACGCTCAACCACGCCTTCGTCATCCTCGACGAGGCGCAGAACACCACGCCCGAGCAGATGAAGATGTTCCTTACCCGCATCGGCTTCGGCTCGCGCTGTGTCGTCACGGGCGACACCACGCAGGTCGATTTACCGAAGGGGCAGGTGAGTGGCCTGACCGACGCGGCGCGCATCCTGCGGGGTGTGCGCGGCATCGCGATGACCCGGTTCACCTCGGCCGACGTGGTGCGCCATCCGCTGGTGGCGCGCATCGTCGAAGCCTATGACGCCGCCCGCCCTGCCGCCGCCGACCCGTCCGACCACTGAACCGAAGACCGAAGTCCTCCACCGGAGCCGACCCGCCATGCCCGCTGCCCGTCCTGAACTGAGCCTGTCCCTGCAATTCGCCGATCCGCGGCACCGCGCCGTGCTGCCGCGGCACAAGGTGGCGCGCTTCGTCCGCGCGGCGCTGGAGCTGCCCGGCGAGATCACGGTCCGCATCGTCGACGCCGAGGAAGGCCGGCGCCTGAACCTCGACTTCCGCCAGAAGGACTACGCCACCAACGTGCTGACCTTCGACTACAGCGCCGAGCCGGTGGTGTCGGCGGACCTGGTGCTGTGCGCGCCGGTGGTCGAGGCCGAGGCGGCTGCGAACGGCAAGGAACTGCTGGCCCACTACGCCCACCTGCTCGTCCACGGCACGCTGCACGCTCAGGGCTATGACCACGAGGACGACGAGGAAGCCGCCGAGTACATGGAAGAGCGCGAACGCGAGATCATGGCGGCCCTCGGATTTGCCGATCCCTACGCCGACAGCACCGAAAGCACCCCATGACGGAACCGCTTGACCCGAACCTCTGGCTCGAAGACGTGCAGGGCGAGGCCGCGCTCGCCTGGGTGCGCGCCCACAACGAGCGCTCGCAGGCCGAACTCTGCGCCCGCCCCGAATACGCCGACTTCAAGCCCCGGCTGCTGGCGCTGATGAACGCCCGCGAGCGCATTCCGTATGTCAGCCGCGTCGGCCCGCATTTCTACAACTTCTGGCAGGACGCCGAGCATGTGCGCGGCCTGTGGCGCCGCACCACGCTGGCGAGCTACCGGCAGGCTGAACCTGATTGGGAAACCGTGCTCGACCTCGACGCGCTGGCCGCCGTCGAGAACGAGAACTGGGTCTGGCATGGCGACGATGTGCTCTCGCCCGCGGTGCCCGGTGGCGAGTGGCGGCGCTGCCTGCTCTCGCTGTCCCGCGGCGGGGCGGACGCGACCGTGGTGCGCGAATTCGACCTGATCGACAAGCGCTTCCTCGATGCCAGCGACGGCGGCTTCACGCTGCCCGAAGCCAAGAGCACCGCGGGCTGGCTGGACGCCGACACGCTCGTCGTCGGCACCGACTTCGGCCCCGGCTCGCTCACCGATTCCGGCTACCCGCGCGTCATCAAGCGCTGGCGCCGCGGCACGCCGCTGAGCGAGGCGGTCACCATCCACGAAGGCGAGGCCAGCGACGTCTCCGCCTGGGTCAGCGTGGACGACACGCCCGGCTTCGAGCGCGTCATCCACGGCCGCTCGGTCGATTTCTACACCACGGAGATGTGGCTGGTCGCGGCGGACGGCGCGCTGCAGCACCTCGACAAGCCGGCCGACGCCAGCCTCGGCTTCCACGAACACTGGGCGGTGATGGAACTGCGCAGCGACTTGGTGCAGGGCGACGTCACGCACCCGGCCGGCTCGCTGCTGGTCGCGCAGGCGGACGACCTGCTCGCCGGCCACCCGCAGTGGACCGCGCTGTTCACCCCGACGCCGACCCGCTCGCTCGGCGGCAGCACGTGGACCCGCGGCCATGTGCTGCTGAACGTGCTCGATCAGGTGGCGAACCGGGTGGAAGAGCTGCGGCTGGTCGACGGCCAGTGGCAGCGCCGCGCCGTGCCGCTGCCCGGACCCGGCACGCTCGGCATCGCCGCGCTGCACGACCCGCACATCCCGGACGACCCGCTCGCCGAGCATTACTGGGTCACCTACGCCGACTTCCTGACGCCCGACTCGCTGATGCTGGCCCGCGCCGGCACCGACGCCGTCGAGGTGCTCAAGCAGCGCCCGCGCTACTTCGACAGCGACGGCATGCGGGCCGAACAGCGCTTCGCCACCAGCGCCGATGGGACGCAGGTGCCGTACTTCATCGTCCGCCCCAAGGGTTGCCGCGACGACGGCAACAACCCGACGCTGCTCTACGGCTACGGCGGCTTCGAGGTCTCGATGCAGCCGTGGTACTCCGGTGGCTTCGGGCTGGCGTGGTACGAGCGGGGCGGCGTGCTGGTCGTCGCGAACATCCGCGGCGGCGGCGAGTTCGGCCCGTCGTGGCACCAGGCTGCGGTCGGTGAACACAAGCAGCGCAGCTACGACGACTTCATCGCAGTCGCCGAAGACCTCGTGCGCACGCAGGTCACGCGTCCTGAGCGGCTCGGCATCATGGGTGGCAGCAACGGCGGGCTGCTGGTGGGTGCGGCGATGACGCAGCGGCCGGACCTGTTCGGCGCCGTCGTCTGCCAGGTGCCGCTGCTGGACATGCAGCGTTACCACCGGCTGCTGGCGGGTGCGTCGTGGATGGCGGAATACGGCGATCCGGACCAGCCCGCGCAGTGGGCGTGGATCGAGAAGTTCAGCCCCTACCAGAACGTGCGCGCTGACGTGCACTACCCGCGGGTGCTGTTCACCACCTCGACCCGCGACGACCGCGTCCACCCCGGCCACGCCCGCAAGATGGTGGCGAAGCTGGAGGCGCTGGGCCACCCGGTGCTCTATTACGAGAACATCGAAGGCGGCCACGGCGGGGCGGCCGACAACACCCAGCGCGCGCACCTGCAGGCGCTGGAGTTCGCCTACCTCTGGGCGCAGCTCGGCGCCTGAACGCGCGACCCGTTTCGCGCTGCACCGATGCCGTTTGCCACGCTCACCGCCACCCGCGACCTCGGACGCCTGCAGGGCATCGCGGCCGTCTTCATCCGCCACGGCCTCGGCGACCTCGTGCGCCGGCTGGGCTGGGCCGACCGGCTCGCCCGCGCCGGCCATGTGCTGCACCTGGACCACGCGGCCGAGCTGGTGCAGCTGGAACCACCGGTGCAACTGCGGCTCGCGCTGGAGGAGCTGGGGCCGACCTTCGTCAAGCTCGGCCAGATCCTCGCCGGCCGCGCCGACCTGTTCGGCCCCGCCTGGATCGCCGAGTTCGAGAAGCTGCACAGCCAGGCGCCGACCGTCGACTTCGCCCTGCTGCGCGACCAGCTGATCGAAGACCTCGGCGCGCCACCCGAGCAGGTCTTCGCCCGCTTCGACACCGTGCCGCTGGCGGCGGCCTCGATCGCGCAGGTCCACGCTGCCGTGCTGCACGACGGCACCGACGTCATCGTCAAGGTGCGCCGCCCCGGCATCCGCCCGGTGATCGAGGCCGATCTGCGCCTGCTGGAGCGGCTGGCGCTGTTGGCCGAGGACGAGTGGCCCGAGCTGCGCCCCTACCAGCCGGTCGGGCTGGTGCGGCAGCTCGGCCGCTCGCTGCGCCGCGAACTCGATCTCTCCAGCGAGTGCCACAGCGCCGAGCGCATCGCCGCCAACTTCGCCGACCGGCCGTACATCGTCGTGCCGCGGGTCTACTGGGAGTGGACCCGCGAGCGCGTCAACGTGCAGGAGCGCATCGTCGGCATCCCCGGCAACCACCTGGCGCAGGTGGACGCCGCCGGTCTCGACCGCATGGTGCTGGCGCAGCGCGGCGCGCACGCCGTGCTGAAGATGATCATCGACGACGGCTTCTTCCACGCCGATCCGCACCCCGGCAACGTCTTCTACCTGCCCGGCAACCGGCTGGCCTTCATCGATTTCGGCATGGTCGGCCGGCTCAGCGACACGCGGCGCGACCAGTTGCTCTCGCTGATGCTGGGCCTCGTGCAGCGCGACCCCGCCGCGGTCACCGATGTGCTGATGGCGTGGACGCAGGATTCCACCACCGGGACCGTGCCCGACATGGAGGCGCTGCAGCAGGACGTCGTCGCCTTCGTCGACCAGTACCGCGGCACGGCGCTGGCCAAGCTCAGCCTGGGCGGCATGTTGAACGACGTGACCACCATCCTGCGCGACTACCGGCTCGCGCTGCCGGCGGACCTGGCGCTGCTGATCAAGACCTTCATCACCCTCGAAGGCCTGGGCCGCACGCTCGCGCCCGAGTTCCACATGGCCACCGAGGCCGAGCCGCTGCTGGAGGCGGCGCTGCGCGCGCGTTACGCCCCGAAAGCGCTGGCGCAGCGCGGCTGGGCCTCGGCGCTGCACGCGGCGCAGCTGCTCACCGGCCTGCCGCGCGAGATCACGCGGCTGCTGCGGCTGACCAAGCGCACCGGGGTGCAGGTGCATGTCGAGGTGCGCCATCTGGAGCAGGTCGCCGACCAGCTCGACCGCGCCGCGAGCCGGCTGACGGTGGCGCTGGTGGTGGCGGCGCTGATCATCGGATCGTCGATCGTGATGACGGTGCAGGGCGGGCCGACCCTGTTCGGGCTGCCGGCCTTCGGGCTGCTGGGGTTTCTGGCGGCGGGCGGCGGGGCGCTCTGGCTGGCGTGGGCGGTGCTGCGCAGCGGGCGGGCCGCGCGCCACCTCGGCCGGGGCGACGCGGGCTAGCGCTGGGAGACCGGGTTCGCGCGCAACGCTGGCGCTGCCCTGGCCGCCACCCAGTTCTCCAGTGCGTCGGCGTCCATCGGCCGGGCGAACCGGTAGCCCTGCAGGTCGTTGCAGCCCAGCGATTTCAGGTAGGCCTGCTGCTGCGGGGTCTCGATGCCCTCGGCGATCGTGCGGTAGCCCAGGGCGTGGGCCATGCCGATGATGGCGCGGATGATGACCTCGCTCTTCTGGCTCTCGCCGATCGCCATGACCAGCGAGCGGTCGATCTTCAGATCGTCCATCGGCACCCGCGACAGCTGCGACAGGTTGGAGAAGCCGACGCCGAAGTCGTCGATGGCGATGCGGATGCCGGCGTCGCGCAGCGTGCTCAGGCGTTCCTCGACCTCGTCCGTGGCGGACATCGCGATCGACTCGGTGATCTCGACCGACAGCAGCGTGGCCGGAACCTGCGCCTGCTTGAGCGTGGCGAGCAACTGCGGCACGAACTCGGGACTGGCGAACTGCGAGGGCGAAACATTCACCGCGACCGGCCGCCGGATGCCCGCATCGAGCCAGACGCGGCACTGCGCCACCGCCAGCGCGATCACCTGCTGGCCGAGCGCGCCCATCAGGCCCGCCTGCTCCGCCACGTCGATGAAGGCGCCCGGCGCGAGCAGGCCGCGCTGCGGATGCTGCCAGCGCACCAGCGCCTCCACGCCGGTCAGCGCCAGGGTGCTGGCGTCGACCTTGGGCTGGTAGTGCAGCAGCAGCTCGCCGCGCTGCAGTGCCAGCCGCAGCGCCGACTCGGTGTCGGTGCGCTCGACGAGGGCATCGCGGATGCGCTGGTCGAAAAACACCAGCCGTTCGCGCAGATCACGCTTGGCGCAATGCATCGCCAGGTCAGCGAAGGTGAGCAGCTCGGCCGCGCTGCCCGTGTCCTCCGGTGTCAGCGCGATGCCGACACGCGGTTGGGCGATCACGTCCTGCGTCCCGATGCGGAACGGCTCCTGGAAGGTGCTGACCAGACGCTCGCCGAGCAGGCGCAGCGCAGCGCGGTCGGTCATGCCGGGCAGGATGGCGACGAACTCGTCCCCGGTGAAGCGGGCGAGCACCAGGTCTTCCGGCAAACGGTTGCAGGGACTGCCGAAGGCGTCGGTGCAGGTGTCCAGCGTCTCCAGCGTGCGGCCGAAGCCGCGTTCGAGGAGGCGCAGTGCCGCCAGCCGCAGCAGTTCATCGCCGCCCTGGTGGCCGAGACGGTCGTTGATGTGCTTGAAGCCGTCCAGGCCGATGAAGAGGATCGCGGCCTGGAAGTGGCCCTGGCGCTCCGGGGCCAGCGCGTGGCCGAGCAGATGGTCGATGGCGCTGCGGTTGGGCAGCCCGGTGACCGCGTCGGTGTAGGCCAGGGTGTTGATGCGCAGCAGGTTGGCGTTCATGCGCTGCGTCATCTTGCGGAAGCTGCTGGCCAGTCCGCCGACCTCACAGGCGCAGTCCACCGTCACCGGGCTGTCGAGCGTGCCGGCGGCGATGGCCTCGGTGCTGTGCCGCAGCGACTCGATCGAGCGGGTGAGCTTGCTGGCCATCAGGAAGGTGATCGCGGCGACGGCGCTGGTCAGCAGCAGCAGCGAGGACAGGCCGGTCCGCGTCAGGCTGTCCGCGTGGCCGATCAGGTGTTCGCGCAGCAGCACACCGACGATGGTCAGCACGGCGCTGGCCAGTGCGAAGCGCCAGCGGATGCTGTTGAGACCCTGCCCGTATCCCGTGCCCATGCGTCTTCTCGAACCCGATCGTGTGCTGCACCTGCCGCCTGCGGCGGCCGGCCTCGGGCCGGTCGCCATGTTTCAGGGGGAATATCGGTCCAGTTCCGGCGATCTTGAGTTCGGTGCCGGCACCTTCTGCATGTGGATCGCCCCGAAGGGACAGCGCACCGCGCACTTCGCGCAGCCGGTGCAGCCCCCGGCGTCGTCCAGCACCGAGCGCTTCTTCCAGTCCACTACCTGCAGCGACAGCACATGCGGCGGACAGACCGCGATGCACCAGCCGCAGCCGGTGCAGCGGGCCGGGTCGATCCGGGGCAGGGCGACGGGCACGGGGCGCGCGGAGGTGGGGGGCGCATCCATGGGCGCACTGTACGTGTACGGTGACGTGTCGACGGGCGGGTTGATCGGCGCGGCGTGGGGTGGGTCCGCGCTGTCGCGGGGATGACGGGGTGGGCGGCGGGGGCGGTGCTAGGCTGGTCCGCCATTTCGACAGGAGACCCCCCATGTTTTCGCACATCATGCTCGGCACCAACGACCTCGACCGGTCCAAGGCGTTCTACGACGCCGTGCTCGGCACGCTCGACGTGCCGCCCGGCGGTGTCGACCGCCACCGCATCTTCTGGCGCACCAAGACGGGCGTGTTCTCGGTGAGCCTGCCCATCGACGGCCAGCCCGCCACGGTGGCCAACGGCAGCACCACCGGCTTGGCCTGCCAGTCGCCCGAGCAGGTCGACGCCTGGCACGCGGCCGGTCTGGCCAACGGCGGCACCACCTGCGAAGACCCGCCCGGCCTGCGCGAAGGCCCGGCCGGCAAGCTCTATCTGGCCTACCTGCGCGATCCGGATGGGAACAAGCTCTGCGGGCTGTACCGCGTGCCGCGCGACTGAGCGTGGTGGAGGCCGCCGGGGAGCGGTGGCCGTCAGGGTGGGGCGTCTGGCGCGCAGAGGCCCGCCACGATCTCGGCCGCCCTGTCGATGATCTCTGCCGGATGGCCCTTCGCCACGAACTGCTTGCGGCGGTTGTTCGAGAGGACCCCTCCGTTCTGCAAGGTGCTTTGCACCAGCAGCAGCAGGTCGTCGTTGTTCATGTCCAGCGCATCGTTCACGGCCCGCCACGCCCGGTCAAAGCGTTGCAGATAGGCGCTTTCGTCCTGCAGGTCTTTCTCCAGCGCCTCTTGCGCCATGCGCAGCGAAAATTCGACGCAGGCCGTGGCGTCCCAGTACCGGTAGATCTCTGGCGCACCGCGGAAGTCCGCGAAGACCTGAGTGTCCACGGTGGTGGCGTCCCAGAACTGCCGAGCGGGTTTCGAGAACGACTCCAGCGCCGCCAGGTAGTCGCGTTCGTGGCGCTTCATCGCGATCGACACCGGCAGCACCAGTCCGTTGGACAGCCGCGGATCCTGGCACGCCACCTGGTGGAACAGGAAGCGCGACAGCCTGCCGTTGCCGTCCATGAAGGGGTGGACAAAGACAAAGGCGAAGCTGACCAGCGCGGCCCGCACGAGCGGGGGCACCGCGGGGTCGGGCGTGTTGGCCCACCGCATGATCTCCTGCATCAGCTCTGCGCCGAGCGCTGGCGGGGGCGGCAGGTAGGTGATGCGCCGGTTGTTGCGCAACCAGTTCTGGCTGGTCCGGAAGCCGGTGGCACGGTCGAAGGGATTGGTGACGGCCAGGTTCTGGAGCGCCGTCAGGGCGTCCTCGGTCAATGGCTCCTGCTCGCGTGCACGGGCCAGCAGCCGGGCGAAGGCTTCGCGTTTGTCGAGCGTGGGGGTCTCGCGCTCGATGTCGTAGGAGCTTTCGGTCTCGCTCAGATAGGCCCAGCGCACCGCCCGGTCCAGGAGGTCCGGGTCCATTGACGCGACAAACGTCTGCACCTGCGCGAGGATGTCCCGCGCCAGCAGCGCCTCGATGCCGGCCGTTCGCCGCACGGTCAGGCAGAACCGGGGGCTGCCCAGGCCGTTGAAATCCACGCGCCAGCGGATGTTGCGCTGCGCGGTGCCGGTGAGGTAGTGCGCCGGGTCGAACACCGGCACATAGGGGCCGGCCGCCGCCACGGCGCTCGGGAGTTCAGCCTGGTTGGCCTGCTCCCATAGAAAAGCGGCCAGCCGGGTGTACTGCCCGGTCGGGCGGGCTTCGAATGCGGCCGTCAGTGTGCCGGACGGAATGCGCTGCAGCGTCAGCATCGCCGTCTGCAGGTTCATGGCCTCGTGCTTGAGCGCGAAGAGCAGGTGGTCGAGCGGATCGTCTCCGTCGGGCGCCACCCCGGCCGGGATCGCCAGGATGTCCTCCCGGAAGGGCGAGACCCGCGTCACCGAGCCGACACGCGCCAGGGGCGGCTGCTGGAAGGCCGTCAGACCGAGGGACTCGCGAAGGAATTCGTATCCGACGTAGCGCGCGGCCATGTTTTCTTTCGGTGGACGGTGGAAATCTTCTGAGTGGCTGGATTCTCGTGGATTTTCTTCCGGGAGGTCATGCCGATTGGGTGATGCTCAAAGCTCAACTTCCCGGACAGGCATCTCGATGCGGCTGGGTGGGATCGGTCATGCGCTGTGAAAAATATCTCACTTTGTTGTGCTCCTGTGGGGGCAGATTCCTCTCCCGTTCGGTTGGTATGGTCTGCTTCCAGCCTGAACAAGAAAAAGCGATTCACGCTTCGGGGGTGCAGACGTGGCCATTTTTCCGCAGGGATTCCAGAACATCGCGGCGCGTTGCCGCAACACGGAGGACGGGGGCGCCGAGCGGCGGGTGCTGCGGCAGCTCCAGCGCTGTCTGGAGGACGACTACCTCGTCTGGCACAACGTGCCCGTGGGCAACAAGGGCCGCTTGCCGGACTTCGTGGTGCTGCATCCGGGCCGCGGCCTGCTGGTGCTGGAGGTCAAGGGCTGGCGGGCCGGCGCGCTGCACCATGTCTCGCGCCACGATGTCGAGCTGAACCTGGCGAACGGGCAGGGGCGGGTGAGCAAGATCCACCCCGGCCTGCAGGCGCGCGGCTACGCGATCGAGCTGGTCAACCAGATGCAGCGCGACCCCGGCCTGTGCCAGACCGAAGGCCGCCACAAAGGCAGTCTGGTCGTGCCCTGGGGCTGCGGCGTGGTGTTCGCCAACATCGAGCGCCAGCGCATCACCGATCCGCACTGGGACGAGTTCTTCCCGCCGGCCAACACGCTGACCCGCGAGGATCTGGCCGAGGAACTGGACCCCGCCGCTTTCCAGGCGCGGCTGTGGGGCATGTTCACGGTGGAGTTCCGCCTGAAGACGGCGCTGACCCTGCCGCAGCGCGACCGCATCCGCTGGCACCTCTTCCCCGAGATCCGGCTGCAGACGCAGGCTTCGCTGCTGGACGAGGACGACGCGAGCGGGCCGGGAGCCACGGTGGCGCCGTCGCCGAGCGAGGCGCTGATGCTGGTGATGGACCTGCAGCAGGAGCAGCTCGCGCGCTCGATGGGCGAGGGGCACCGGTTCATCCACGGCGTGGCGGGGTCGGGCAAGACGATGATCCTCGTCTACCGCGCCCAGCAGCTGGCCGCCGCGGCGCGGCCGGACTGGCCGATCCTGGTGCTTTGCTACAACCGGCCGCTGGCGGCGCGCATCGACGCGCTGATGCGGCAGCGGGGGCTGGACGAGCGGGTGCAGGTGCGGACCTTCCACGGCTGGTGCTACGACATGGCCGACACCTACCAGCTCGGCATCCCGAAGAAGGGCTTCCGGCCGGACTACGACGCGCTGGCCGACCGGGTGGTCGAGGCGGTGGCGCATGGCCGCATCCCGCGGGCGCAGTACGCGGCGCTGATGATCGACGAGGCGCACGATTTCGAGGATGCGTGGCTGCGGCTGGCGCCCCAGTTGGTCGATCCGGCGACGAACTCGCTGCTGGTGCTCTACGACGACGCGCAGTCGATCTACCGCCAGCCGCGCCGCAAGTTCAGCTTCGCCAGCGTCGGCATCGAGGCGCGCGGGCGCACGAGCGTGCTGAAGGTGAACTACCGGAACACGGCCGAGGTGCTGAAGCTCGCCACCGCGACCGCTGGTCAGTTGCTGCGCGGCGGCGAGCCGGACGGGGTGGGCGAGGGCGACAGCGACATCGTGCAGCAGACGCCGCTCGGCGCCGGCCGCAGCGGCCCCGTGCCGGAACTGCTGCGCGGGCGCACGCCGCGCGAGGAGGCCGAACTGGTCGCCGACCGCCTCGTCGATGCGTTGGCCGATGGCGTGTCACCGGCCGACATCGGCATCCTGGCGCGCCGGCATGACCTGCTCGACCCGGTGGAAAAGGCGCTGCACCTGCGCGGCATCCGCACCCAGCGCCTGCAGCGCGCGGGGACGTGGGAGCCGGACAGCGTCAAGCTCACCACGCTGCACGCCTCCAAGGGGCTGGAGTTCCACACCGTCGCCATCGTCGGGCTGCAGGCGGTGCCGGACGCGCACCACAGCGAGGAGGAGGAATGGCGGTTGCTGTATGTGGCGATGACGCGGGCGACGTATCGGCTGGTGCTGGGGGCTTGTGGGGAGTCGGGGGCGGTGGAGAAGGTCGAGGCTGGGGTTGGCGTCAAGGCCGTGTATTCGCCAGCCGCTGCTGAAGCCAATCACTATCGTCAACTGAGCAGGCAGGCTACGCCTACCTGACTCAAAGCAACTGGCCTCCACAAAACCCGGGGCGGTTCAGTGTCGAGGGTGAGTGTCATGTAACAGCGATGGGTGTGAGGCTCAGGGCAAGAGACTGGTCAGGTGGCCCAGCAGGCGATGGCCGTCTTTGAGCAAAACGGGTTGCTGGCGGCGGGCGGCGTAGCGCAAGGCTTTGCGCAGGGCACGCAGATTGGGTATGGTGGCAAGGTCGACTTCTGCCGGCGGCAGAGCTAGGCGGTAGGCCTGCACGGCAGTCGGCTGCAGCAGGCTCAGGCAACGCAGGTGCAGCTCGCAGCGGGTGTGCTGATCCGCCAAGTCGGGAGATAGCCATGCCAGTAGTTCGATCACACGGTCGTACAGCAGGCGAAGCCGCGCGATGGCCTCGTCGGGGTTGGCGGGAGCTGGGGCAGCTACTGCCAGGGGCTTGCCTGGGCGAGGGCGACCTTCGGTCATCAGTTCGCCCAGCTTCCAGATGGGCTCGTGGTGCGCAATGCGATTGCGCAAACCGTTACACAAGTCCAGGCGGGCGAACAGACCGTCCTGGTGCTTCTGCTTGGCCCAGTGGGTGGCTTGGCGTTGCCGATGCCCAGGCAGTACGTCCAGCAGGATAGAGCCCCAGTCGATGTTTTGATGCAGCGCGTCCTTTTTCAGGTCAAGCAGGCGCGGCCAGAAGCCGAAGGTCAGGCCCGACACGACGTCGTCCGGTGACGGGGCGGGAATGCGCGGCAGTTGATGTGTACCGTGTTTGAAATGGGTGATGTCCTTGATCTTGTTCTTAGCGATGGGCGCCAGCGCGACATGTTCATACCAGTCTTTGGACCCATGTCCACCCACGACGCCGTAGTGCAGGCTGAAGGCCTTGTGGAACTGGTTGCGCAGCACCACCTCCACCAGGGAGATGGTGCGGAAGAGGCAGGCGCTGAGCTCGTCGTTCCACTGGTAGAGTGCAAGCGCTTGTACATCATCGGTCGCGCCGAAGAAGCTGCGGTAGTTGCTCAGACGGGCGTGGGAAAGCGCCTGAATGCGTGCCAGATTGCCCGCTGTATGGGTTTTGATCTGTTTAAGCATACGTGTTATGATTTCCCCGTAAGCGCTTGGACATGTGCGCTTGGCAGCTCCCTCTTCGGACGGACGTCAAGCTCCAAGACGCAAAAGAGGAGGCGGCCGCGTAAGCGGCCGTTTTCCTTTGTGTCACCCACGACTCACCTCCTGGATGAGGCTGTCAAACCGGCTCTCCAGACCTTCCAGCTCGGCTCGGAGCTGTGTGCGCTCCGCGCGAAGGGCCTCCAGGTCTACCTGACAGACCTGCTCTACGGCGCCCACATAGCGGACTACGTTGAGGTTGCAGTCGTTCTGAAGGATGTCTTCCAACGACACCAAGCGGGCGTAGCCCTCAACATCCGCCCTGGCTGCATAGGTCGTCTCGACCTGAGCGATGTCCTCATCGCGGAGCTGGTTCTGGGTTTTTCCGTGCTCGAACTGGCGGCTGGCGTCGATGAAGAGCACTTGCCCATCGCTCTTGTCCTTCCGCAACACCAACAGTGCAATCGGCAGGGACGTGTTTGGAAGCAGCTTGGCTGGCAGCGCGATCACTGCGTCCACGAGGTTTTCCTCCAGCAGTTCCCTGCGAATCTGTAGCTCCGTACCGCTTCGGAAGAGGACACCATGGGAGACCACCACAGCCATGCGGCCGTGACCAGACTTGAGCGTCTCCACCATGTGGCTGATGAAAGCGTAGTCAGCCGAAGCGCGCGGCGGAACTCCGCGTCGGTAGCGCCCGTAGGGATCGGTTGCGGCGGCTTCTTGTCCCCAATCCTTCACATTGAAGGGCGGGCTTGAAACCACCACGTCGAACGTCTGCAGTTGGCCTTCAGCCACCAGGCGCGGGTCTTTGAGGGTGTCTCCCCATGCCAACTGCGCGGCGAGCTCCCCATGCAAAAACATGTTGATTTTTGCGAGTGCCCAGGTGCTGCCGTTCTTCTCTTGGCCAAACAGCTGACAGCCCTCACCGCCAGAGTGAGCACGCGCGAAGGCGCTGCAGGTCAATAACAACGTGCCAGAACCGCAGCATGGATCGCCAACGCTTTCTCCAACTCCGGGCTGGAGGATTTCCGCGATCAGCCGGGAAACCTCGGGCGGGGTGAAGAACTCGGCACCACGCTTGCCAGCGACGGCTGCGGCCTCGCTGATGAGCGTTTCGCAGGCAAAGCCAGCCGCTTCGGCACTTGCGCCGCCTCGAAAGTCGAACTCTGGCAAACCGAAGCAGCTCAGCAGATCAGCGATGAGGTGTTGCCTTTGCTTGGGTTCGCCCAGCAAGGACGAGTCGAAACGGACGCTGTGAAAAGCGTCGTGCAACAGTGGGTGCTGCTTCTCCAAGTCAGCCAGTGCCCGGTCAATACGCTGCCCGATATCGGGCATGTGCTTGGCGTTGAGCAGCTGCTCAAACGACGGCACCGATCCGGCATCCGCGTCGAGCGCAACCGCATGGCTAGCTTCGTCGGCAGTACGGTCAGACGCGTACTTCAAAACCAGCAATGCCAGGAGGTGGTCACGGACCTCTCCAACATCGGCCACGCCACGAACTGAATCGAAGCAGCGCCAGAGTGCATGACAGATGATCCGCTTTGCTTCGGCATCAAGCATGGTCGCCTCCACGGTGCGAAAGGAGGCCGGCCATCTGAGTTACCTCAATGACGTCCAGTTCTGTCAACCGATGCCGGATTGCAGCGATCCGCCCCGCGATTTCAGCAATCTCGGCGATACGGCGTTGGCGTCCCATATCGGGGAGGTCCACCTCCAGCGTCTGAAGAGCCGTCTTGGTCAGCGCTTTGATGCTGGTGCCGGTCAGCATTTGCTTGAGCTTGGCGCCGGTGGTCGGCAGGTTGAGAAACCACACCAAGTAACCGGCATCCAATCCGGCAGCCGGTCGGATCACGTTCAACTGACCCACCGGCAGAACTGGCACGTCTGCCCCGGTAAAAAGCCATGCCCTGTAGTAGTCGCCCCGTGAAGGGATGACCACGTCACCGGCTTGCAGGCAGTTCGCACGGTACTTCTCGGCCACAACAACCCGCGGCAGTTCGCTCCAGCTCACTGGAGTCGAAGACACAACATCCCGGATGGCCAACGCACGGACGTTGCCTTCAGGATGTTCTTGCGGTGCTTGATCGCGAAAGACCACTGCTGTGTGGACTTCCGCCAAGTTGTTGAGGGAGTGAATGGACTTCATCGAATAACTCTACTGTTGATGCAGTGTAGCGCCGCTTGTGCCGTGGCGCAAGCAGTAGAGTTATTTGTTTTCTGGGCCGGCATTTCAGCAGCCGCGCGGTCCAGACTAGAGTCGTTTAGTGAACACCAATGAAAATCGATATTTCCATAGTTTTTACAGCTTATGAGGCCCAATTTCGCACCTTATGGGGCGCTCTACAACAATCACGCGTCGATATTCGCCGCCCTCAACGCATTCGTCTCAATGAACTCCCGCCGAGGCTCCACCTCATCCCCCATCAGCATCGTGAACACCTTGTCCGCCTCGATCGCATCCTCGATCTGCACGCGCAGCAGGCGGCGCACGGTCGGGTCCATCGTGGTTTCCCACAGCTGGCTGGGGTTCATCTCGCCCAGGCCCTTGTAGCGCTGGCGGCCGACGGCGTTTTCGGCCTGCGTCATCAGCCAGGCCATCGCGGCGCGGAAGTCCGCGACCTTGATCTGCTTCTGGCGCTCGCCTTCGCCGCGCTTGGCCACCGCGTCGTCGCTCAGCAGGCCCTTGAAGGTCACGCCGGCCACGCTCAGCGCCTCGTAATCGCCGCCGTGCACGAAGTCGGCGGTGATGACGCTGCTCTTGATGTTGCCGTGGTGGCGGCGGCTGATGCGCAGGAAGTGCTTGTCGGTGCGCGGGTCGATCTCGGCGCTGACCTCGGCGTCGTGCAGCGCAGCCTTCAGCGCGTCGGCGCTGGTGGCCGCAGCTTCCGGCGTGTCGAGGTCGAGCGTCAGGCCGTCGCTGATCGCGCGCAGGGCCTCCACGTCCATCCAGTTCGACAGCCGCGCGATCACGTTGGTGGCGAGCAGGTACTGGCGCGCCAGCTCCTCCAGCGCCGCGCCGCTGATCGGCTCGCGGCCCGCGCCCGGCTCGACGATCGCGCTGTCCAGCGCCACCTTCAGCAGGTAGACATCCAGCTCGCTGCCGTCCTTCAGGTACTGCTCGTGCTTGCCGTGCTTGACCTTGTAGAGCGGCGGCTGCGCGATGTAGATGTGGCCGCGCTCGACCAGATCGGGCATCTGCCGGTAGAAGAACGTCAGCAGCAGCGTGCGGATGTGCGCGCCGTCCACGTCCGCGTCGGTCATGATGATGATGCGGTGGTAGCGGAGCTTGTCGGGGTTGAAGTCGTCGCCGCCCATGCCCTGGCCGATGCCGGTGCCCAACGCCGTGATGAGCGTCAGGATCTCGTTGCTCGACAGCAGCTTCTCGTAGCGCGCACGTTCCACGTTCAGGATCTTGCCGCGCAGCGGGAGGATCGCCTGGAACTTCCGGTCGCGGCCCTGCTTGGCGGAACCACCGGCGGAGTCACCCTCCACGATGTAGATCTCGCACATGGCCGGGTCTTTTTCCTGGCAATCCGCCAGCTTGCCTGGCAGGCCCATGCCGTCCAGCACGCCCTTGCGGCGCGTCATCTCGCGCGCCTTGCGGGCGGCGTCGCGGGCACGGGCCGCGTCGACGATCTTGCCGCAGATGGTCTTGGCGTCGGTCGGGTTCTCCAGCAGCCAGTCGGTCAGCAGGCGGCTGACGATGTCCTCCACCGGGCCGCGCACTTCGCTGGACACCAGCTTGTCCTTGGTCTGGCTGGAGAACTTCGGCTCCGGCACCTTGACGCTGACCACGCAGGCCAGACCTTCGCGCATGTCCTCGCCGCTGATCTCGACCTTGGCCTTCTTGGCGATCTCGTGGTCGTCGATGTACTTGTTCATCACCCGCGTCATCGCCGCGCGCAGACCGGTCAGGTGCGTGCCGCCGTCGCGCTGGGGGATGTTGTTGGTGAAGCAGAGCACGTTCTCGTTGTAGCTCTCGTTCCACTGCATCGCGACTTCGACACCGACGTTGGTGTTGTTGTCGCTCATCTTGTCGCCGCGGGCGTGGAAGATGTTCGGGTGCAGGACTTTCTTGCCCTTGTTGACGAACTCGACGAAGCCCTTCACGCCGCCGGCATAGGCGAAGTTGTCTTCCTTGCCGTTGCGCTCGTCGACCAGGCGGATCTTCACGCCGTTGTTCAGGAACGAGAGTTCGCGCAGGCGCTTGCTCAGGATCTCGTAGTGGAAATCGATGTTCGAGAAGATTTCCAGGTCGGGCAGGAAGTGGACCTCGGTGCCGCGCTTGTCGGTCTCGCCGATGACCTTCATCGGGCTGATCTCGAAGCCGTCACGCCGCTCCAGCACGCGGTCCTGCGGCACCCCTTGGCGGAACTCCATGAAGTAGGCGTGGCCCTCGCGGCGCACCGTCAGGCGCAGCCACTTCGACAGGCCGTTGACGCAGCTCACGCCCACGCCGTGCAGACCGCCCGAGACCTTGTAGCTGTTCTGGTTGAACTTGCCGCCCGCGTGCAGCTCGGTCAGCGCGATCTCGGCCGCCGAACGCTTCGGCTCGTGCTTGTCGTCCATCTTGACGCCGGTCGGGATGCCGCGGCCGTTGTCGATGACGCTGATCGAGTTGTCCGAATGGATCGTCACCACGATGTCGTCGCAGTGACCGGCCAGCGCCTCGTCGATCGAGTTGTCCACGACCTCGAAGACGAGGTGGTGCAGGCCGGTGCCGTCGGAGGTGTCGCCGATGTACATGCCCGGCCGCTTGCGCACGGCTTCCAGGCCTTCGAGGATCTGGATGCTGCCTTCGCCGTAGGCGGCGGAGATTTCGGCGGCGGTCTGCGCCGGAGGCTCGGGGACGATCGGTTCCGAGGGGATGGGCTGCTGGGACTGCTGGTTTTGGTCGGTCATGTCACTCACTCACCGGGGTTGGCGGCTGTCGCCGTTGCCCTTGCAAAAATGCCGAAGCGGGCCGGGGCCCGCTTGCGTGTCGCGCGTGTGTCGGGGTGTCGGTCGGAGGTCGATTGTCGCCGACCCGGCGGACACACCGGGGATGGCATCAGATCCGCATCGGCATCACGACGTACTTGAAGCCGTCCTGCTCGGGCACCGTGAAGAGTGCCGAGCTGTTGGCGTCCTGCAGCGACAGCGTCACCAGCTCCTGGTCCATGTTCGAGAGCACGTCCATCAGGTAGGTCACGTTGAAGCCGATCTCGATCGACGGGCCGCTGTAGTCGATCTCCAGCTCTTCCTTGGCCTCTTCCTGCTCGGCGTTGTTCGAGGCGATGCGCAGCGCGCCCGGCTCGAAGTTCATCCGCACGCCCTTGAACTTCTCGCTGGTCAGGATGGCCGCGCGCTGCAGGCTGGTCAGCAGGGTGCCGCGGCCCAGCGTGATGTGCTGCTTGTGGTTCTTGGGGATGACGCGGTTGAAGTCCGGGAACTTGCCTTCGACCAGCTTGGTGACGAACTCCATGCCGCTGAAGGTGAAGCGCGCCTGGTTGGCGGCGAAGCACATCGCGATCGGCGCGGCCTCGGCTTCGCTGCCATCCTTGGCGGGCTTGGTGTCCTTGGCGCCGTCCTTGAGCAGGCGCTGCAGCTCCAGCACGGTCTTGCGCGGCAGGATCACTTCCTGCTTCGGCATCTCCACGTCCAGCGTGGCCTGCGCGAGCGCGAGGCGGTGGCCGTCGGTCGCGACCAGCGTCAGCGTGTGGCCTTCGGCGACAAAGAGGATGCCGTTCAGGTAGTAGCGGATGTCGTGCACCGCCATCGCGAAGTGCACCTGGTCGATCAGGCCCTTGAGCGTCTTCTGCGGCACGCTGAAGGTGGGGCCGAAGTCGGCGGCTTCCTGCACCAGCGGGAAGTCGTCGGCCGGCAGCGTCTGCAGCGTGAAGCGGCTCTTGCCCCCTTGCAGCGTCAGCTTGTTCTGCGCGGCGCTGAGCGAGACGGTCTGGTCCGGCGGCAGCGTGCGCAGGATGTCGATGAGCTTGCGCGCGCCGACCGTGGTGCTGAAGTCGCCCTTGTCGCCATCCATCGCCGCGCTGGTGCGGACCTGGATCTCGAGATCGCTGGTCGTGAACTCGCACTGCCCGGCGTGGCGGCGGATCATCACGTTCGCCAGGATGGGCAGGGTGTGTCGGCGCTCGACGATGCCCGAGACGGACTGCAAGGCGGCCAGGAGCTTGTCCTGCGGTGCTTTCAACACGATCATGATGGAGGGGTCTTTCAGCCTTTGAGGGTCTGTTCCAGGACGTGGAGCTGCTGGTTGAGTTCGGTGTTCTTCTGGCGCTCGGCGGCGATCTTGCGGACCGCGTAGAGCACCGTCGTGTGGTCGCGCCCGCCGAACAGGTCACCGATCTCGGGCAGGCTTTTCTGGGTCATTTCCTTGGCCAGGTACATGGCGATCTGGCGCGGCCGGGCGATGCTGGCGGGGCGCTTCTTGCTGTACATGTCGCCGATCTTGATCTTGTAGAAGTCTGCCACCGTCTTCTGGATATTCTCGACCGAAATCTGCCGGTTCTGGATCGACAGCAGGTCTTTCAGCGCCTCGCGGGCCAGCGCGATGTTGATGTCCTTGTGGCTGAAGCGCGAGTAGGCCAGCACCTTGCGCAGCGCGCCTTCCAGTTCGCGCACATTGGCGCGCACGTTCTTGGCGATGAAGAAGGCCACGTCCTCGGGCATCTGGCTGCCTTCGGCGACCGACTTCTTCATCAGGATCGCCACCCGCATCTCCAGCTCCGGCGGCTCGATCGCCACCGTCAGGCCGGCGTCGAAGCGGCTCGTCAGGCGCTCGTCGATGTCCACCAGCCCCTTGGGGTAGGTGTCGCTGGTCATGATGATGTGGGCGCGCTTGGTCAGCAGGGCTTCGAAAGCGTTGAAGAACTCCTCCTGCGTGCGGTCCTTGCCGGCGAAGAACTGCACATCGTCGATCAGCAGCAGGTCGAGCGAGTGGTACTTGGCCTTGAGTTCGTCGAAGGTCTTGCGCTGGTAGTTGCGCACCACGTCGGAGATGAACTGCTCGGCGTGCAGGTAGAGCACGCGGGCGTCCTTGTGCTCCTTGAGCAGCGCGTTGCCGACCGCGTGGATCAGGTGCGTCTTGCCCAGGCCGACGCCGCCGTAGAGGAACAGCGGGTTGTACATGCCGCCCGGCGAGCTGACGACGTGCATCGCGGCGGTGCGGGCCATCTGGTTGGCGCGACCGGGCACGAGCGTGTCGAAGGTGAGGGCGGGGTTGATGCGCCCGCGGGTGTTCGAGGGCGCCATCGGGGGCGGCACCGTCGGGATGATGATGGTCGGCGCGCCGCCCAGGAAGGCGCTGGAGCCGGCGGCGGCGCCCGCGCCCGGATAGGGGCTGCTGGGGGCGGGCGCCGGCGCGGCGGCCACGGGCGGTGGCGCGGCGGCCGCTTCTGCCGCCTTGGTGCCGGCGACGCGCTTGCGCCGCGAGGCCACGGCCGCCGAGGCCTTGGCCAGCGCGGACGCGGCGGAAATCGCGCTGCTCGACAGCGGCGCGGCCACGGGTGCGGCGGGCGGCTCGGGCGGGGGCTCGACGGGGGCGGCCGGCTCGGCGGCGGCTGCGCTGCGGCGGGACGGGGCCCGCGCAGCCGGCTTCGGGCTGGGCGCGGCCACGGGCGGTGTCGGGTTGCCCACGGGCAGGGTGAGCAGCTCGTGCAGCCCCGGCATGCTGGAGGGCGTGCGGCCGGCCCGCAGCGCGGGCGTCGCGTCCGGCACGGGGGCCAGCAGGCCGGCGGCGGCGCTGTTCGGTCCGCTCGCGCGGGAACGGGCGCGGGGTGCGGTCGCCCGGGCGGTGGCGGGTGCTGGCGGTGCGGTCTCGGTCGGCAGGGGCAGGGGCAGGAAGTCGATCATCGACATCTGCACCGGCGCAGCCGGCGGCGGGGGTGGCTCGGGGGCCAGCGGCGCGGGTGCGGGCGCCGGCTCGCCGCCCTGGCCCAGCGACAGCTCCAGCCGCACCGGCTTGCCGGCGATCTCGCTCAGCAGCCGCTCGATCCGCGCCGCGAACTGCGAGCGGATCCAGTCCATCTTGAACCGGTTGGGAACACGCAGACCCACGAGGTAGCCTTCGCCTGCCGCCGACACCTGGGCGGGCGGCAGCGGGCGAAACCACGTGTTGAACTGCTGTGCCGGCAGCTCGGCGGCGAGGCGCTCACAGCCTCGTTGCCACAGGTCCAAATGCATGTTCTAAAAATTGTGGACAACCTCAGGAGAAGGGGCGCGATTGTATCGACATCACGCCGCCCAGGGTTGCGGTTATCCACAGTTTTGAGCGAGGGGTCAATCCCCTCGCGCGGCCAGTGCGTGTGTAGCAAGTCGTTGACTTTCAAGGAGGTTTTTGCTGTAATCGTGGGTTTCCCGAATTGGGGTGCCAGAGGGGTGCCCAATCGGAACAGGCTCAAGACCGAGCCCAAGCCAAGGCTAGAGGATTCAAGATGAAACGCACCTACCAACCGTCGAAGGTTCGCCGCGCCCGTACCCATGGCTTCCTCGTGCGCATGAAGTCGCGCGGCGGCCGCGCTGTGCTGAATGCACGCCGCGCCAAGGGCCGCAAGCGCCTGGCTGTCTGAGTTCCCGGGCGTCCAGCGCCCGTTGCGACGCGGTGAGCGCAACCGGATCCATGGTCCTGACGCCGCTGACCGGGGCCGCCCGGTTCGAGTCGGCCATGGCGGTTCGCCCCATCGCGCGCAGTGCCCATTTCATGGTGCACCATCTCGCAACAACAAAGTTGTCAACAGGCCACAACCCGGGTACCTCGGGGGCTGTGGATGACTCTGTGGACAACTCTGTGGATGACCGTCCGGAAATGAAGCTGCTGCGACTGGGTCTGGTGGTGCCGAAGCGACACGCTCGGCGCTCGGTGACCCGCACGCAGGTCAAGGTTCAGATCCGCGCCGGCATCCGCCGTCACCTCGACCAGCTGGTCGCGGGTGACTGGGTGGTGCGCCTGCGTGCGCCCCTGGATCGCAAGCTGTTTCCGAGCGCCCGCTCGGAAGCGCTGGCGGCGCTGCTGCATGCAGAAATCGAAGCGCTGTTGAGCGATGCGGCTCGACGAGCGCGCCGCGCGTTGGTGCCGACGGTACCGGTCGCGGCGACCTGACGCGCCTGCCTCGGACCCCAGTCGGCCCACCTTCCGCCATGCCCCACCTCGACCCCCCGACGCTGCACCACCGTGTCCGGGCTTGGCCTCGACTGGGGCTGATCGGCGTGGTGCGGGCCTACCGCCTGGTGCTGAGTCCCTGGCTGGGCTCGTCCTGTCGTTTCGAGCCGACGTGTTCCGCCTACGCGCTGGTCGCGCTGGACCGGCACGGTGCCCTGCGTGGCGGCGCGCTGACGGTCGGCCGCATCGCGCGTTGCCATCCCTGGTGTGCGGGCGGGCATGATCCGGTCCCTGATCAGTCACACCGACTGTTTTCCTCCTTTCGAAAGACACCTGTATGACCGGTATGACCGATACGCGGCGCGCCGTGCTGTGGGGCGTTTTCTCCGTCTCGCTCGTGATGCTCTGGGATGGCTGGAGCAAGCACAACGGGCAGCCGTCGATGTTTTCCCCGCCGCCGCCGGCCGTGACCGCGCCGGCGCAGGCGGGTGCTGCGGGCGTGCCGGCCGTGGCGGGAGCCGCGTCGGCGGCCGTGGCAGGAGTGGCCGCGCTGCCTGCGGCCACGGCGGGCGTGCCGGTCTCGCAGAAGGTCGACATCACGACCGATCTGGTGCAGGCCACGTTCGACACCCGCGGCGGCTCCATCGTGCGCATGGCCCTGCCGCGCTACAAGGACGAGCATGACGCGAAGAAGCCCGTCATGCTGTTCGACCAGTCGGCCGAGCGGGTCTACCAGGCCGATTCGGGCCTGATCCCCCGCATGGCGGGCGAGGCCGCGCTGCCGAACCACCTCACGGTGATGAACCTGCTGCCCGGCCCGCACACGCTGGCCGATGGACAGAACACGCTGACGCTGACCTTCGAGTCGCCGGACCAGGGCGGCGTGAAGCTGCGCAAGTCCTACACCTTCACGCGCGGTGACTACGCGATCAAGGTGCGCCACGAGGTGGTCAACGGCACGGCCGCGCCGATCGCGCCGCAGCTCTACCTGCAACTCGCCCGCGACGGCACCGTGCCGTCGTCCTCGATGTTCATGGGCCCGACCGCGTTCACCGGCCCGGCCATCTACACCGAGGGCAGCAAGTTCCAGAAGATCGACTTCACCGACATCGAGAAGGGCAAGGCCGACCACGCCAAGTCCGCCGACAACGGCTGGATCGCGATGGTGCAGCACCACTTCGTCGGCGCCTGGCTGGTCGGCGACAAGCTGGAGCGCAGCTTCCAGACCAAGCGCGAAGGCACCAACCTCTATTCGACGTCGATGACGCTGCCGCTGGCACCCATCGCCGCCGGCGCGACGCAGGCCGTGGACTCCACGCTCTACGCCGGTCCGCAGGAAGAGAAGAAGCTCGAAGCGCTGGCCCCCGGGCTGGAACTGGTCAAGGACTATGGCTGGGTGACCATCCTCGCCAAGCCGCTGTTCTGGCTGCTCGACAAGCTGCACGGCATGATCGGCAACTGGGGCTGGTCGATCGTCGGTCTGGTGGTGCTGCTGAAGATCGCGTTCTACTGGCTCAACGCCAGCGCCTACCGCTCGATGGGCAAGATGAAGGCGGTCAACCCCAAGGTCCAGGAGATGCGCGAGCGTTTCAAGGATGACCCGCAGAAGATGCAGCAGGAAATGATGCGCATCTACCGCGAGGAGAAGGTCAACCCGCTGGGCGGCTGTCTGCCGATCTTCATCCAGATGCCGTTCTTCATCGCGCTGTACTCGGTGCTGCTGGCCTCGGTCGAGATGCGCGGTGCGCCGTGGATCGGCTGGATCACCGACCTGAGCGTGCAGGATCCCTACTACATCCTGCCGGCGCTGATGACGATTTCCACGCTGTTCCAGACCTGGCTGAACCCGACGCCGCCGGATCCGATGCAGGCCAAGATGATGTGGATCATGCCGCTGGTGTTCAGCGTGATGTTCCTGTTCTTCCCGGCGGGTCTGGTGCTGTACTGGTTCGTCAACAACCTGCTGGCGATCGCACAACAGTGGATCATCAACCGGCAGCTTGGTCTGAATCGCTGAGACAGTCGGGGTTTTCCCGGCCTGTTCGGTCGGGTTCCACGCACCGTGGAATCCGGCCGCGACATGCCCCACACCTCGAAACGGTTGATGCAAACGGGGCCTTGAGACTGTCACATTCCCCGTGCATCATTCGTTTTGCGGGGTTTGACCCGGGAGTGTTGCAGCAGGCTTTGAGAGCCGCATTCGGGGCCGGGAGGCTCGCTGCAACAGTCTTGGCTCTGGGGGTTGAATGCTTTTGTAGCTGGCTCCCCTCCGCGCGAATCTGCAACGCCCTGTCCGGCTGGCCCGACAGGGCGTTTTTTCTGGGTCCGGCTCGGCGAGAATGCGCGCCATGCTCGCTCGACACCAGGACCCCATCATCGCCATCGCCACCGCACCCGGACGGGGGGCGGTGGGCATCGTGCGGGTGTCCGGTCGCGCGCTGCAACCGCTGATCGAGGCGCTCACCGGGCGCACGCTGGCGCCGCGACACGCCACCTACGGCCCCTTCCTCGGTGCCGACGGTCTGCCCATCGACCAGGGGCTGGCGCTCTATTTTCCGGCGCCCTACAGCTACACCGGCGAGGACGTGCTGGAG
Organism: uncultured Sphaerotilus sp.; assembly: GCF_963924895.1. Classification (NCBI taxonomy): domain Bacteria; kingdom Pseudomonadati; phylum Pseudomonadota; class Betaproteobacteria; order Burkholderiales; family Sphaerotilaceae; genus Sphaerotilus; species uncultured Sphaerotilus sp. The sequence goes on along the minus strand of NZ_CAWURG010000024.1, from coordinate 93,288 downwards.
CTGCAGGCCCACGGCGGCCCGGTGGTACTGCAGTTGCTGCTCGCCCGCTGCCTGCAGGCCGCGGCGGTGAACGGATCCTTGCCAGGTCTGCGTCTGGCCGAGCCGGGTGAGTTCACCGAGCGGGCCTTCCTGAACGACAAGCTCGATCTGGCGCAGGCGGAAGCCGTGGCCGACCTGATCGACGCCAGCACCGAGGCGGCAGCCCGTAGCGCGGCGCGTTCGCTCTCGGGCGTCTTCTCGGAGCGCATCACGGCCTTGCGCGACCGGCTGATCGAGCTGCGCATGCTGGTCGAGGCGACGCTGGATTTCCCCGAAGAGGAAATCGATTTCCTGGAAAAGGCCGACGCCCGCGGCCGGCTCGACCGTCTGGCCGGACAACTGGCGGCCGTGCTCGACACCGCGCAGCAGGGCGCGCTGCTGCGCGAAGGGCTGAAGGTGGTGATCGCCGGCCAGCCCAACGCGGGCAAGAGTTCGCTGCTGAACGCGCTGGCCGGGGCCGAGCTGGCCATCGTCACGCCGATTCCCGGCACCACGCGCGACAAGGTCAGCGAGACGCTGCAGATCGAGGGCGTGCCGGTCCACATCATCGACACCGCCGGCCTGCGCTCGGACGAGGAGGCCAGCGACGAGGTCGAACGCATCGGCATCGCGCGCAGCTGGGGCGCGATCGCCGAGGCGGATGCCGTGCTGCTGCTGCACGACCTGACCCGCTGCAACGACCCGGTCTACGCCGAGGCGGACCGCGCGATCGAGGCCCGCCTGCCGGACCGCCAGCGGCTGGTCCACGTCTACAACAAGGCCGACGCGGCGCCCACGGACCGGGCAGCATCGGCCTTGGCTGCGTTGCCAGCAGGCAGCAGGGCGCTCGCGCTGTCGGCCCGGACCCACGACGGCCTGCAGACCCTGCGCGAGACGCTGCTGGCGCTGGCCGGCTGGCATGCCTCGCCGGAAGGGGTGTTCATCGCCCGCACCCGCCACCTGAAGGCGCTGCGGCAGGCGCAGGACCACCTCGGACAGGCGCGTGGCTGGGCGGCGCAGGCCGATTCGGCGCTGGATCTGCTGGCCGAGGAGCTGCGTCTGGCCCACAATGCCCTGGGCGAGATCACGGGCGCCTATACGCCGGATGACCTGCTGGGTGACATATTCACGCGCTTTTGCATTGGCAAGTAGACGATGCCCTTCTGCCAGTGGACTTGTTACGATCTGAATCAGCGTCAATCCGGGCACTCTGGCATGTTCAGCGCTCGGATGGGAATGCCACCATCAGCAGGAGTGCGCCATGGGAATTGATGAACTGATCGAGGCTGTCCAGTCCTACCGGGCGGACGATGCCTTTCGCGCACGCCTGGACCTGGGACAGTGGCGTCAATTCGCGGCCTACCTGACGGCCTACCAGTTGCGCGCTGGCGACCTGCTCATCAAGCAGAACGACTGCGACCGGGCCGCCTACTTCGTCGGCCAGGGCACCCTGCAGGTCTACGTCAGCGGTGCCGCACCGGGCACCAGCCGCATCGCCCTGATGCGCCCCGGCGCGCTGGTCGGCGAAACAGGCCTCTTCAGCGACCAGCCGCACTCCGCCAATGTCGAGGCGATGACACCGTCCATCGTCTGGGCGCTGCACCTGCCGCGCTTCGAGGAACTCACCGCCCGTGCCCCGCTGATTGCCAACGAGGTGCTGCGGGCCGCGGGTGCGGTCATGGTGGCGCGGCTGCGTGCCAGTCTCGCTCTGCGGATCGCCGTGGCCTGAAGGCCGCGCTGCAGCGCATCAACGTATCAACGCTTGAGCAGCCGGCTTTCGGCGAGCGCCAGCGTTTCCGGCAGACCGCTGAGCACCAGCACATCCCCGCCGGCGAGCACCAGATCCTCGTCGCCCGTGGCCACGACCTGACCGGTCGCGCGCCGCACCGACACCACCGACACCCCCATCACGTGCAGCGTCAGGTCGCCCAGGCGCTGGCCGACGCTCGGTGCGCCCGGCGGCAGGCTCACCGACTGCAGCCGCGCCTGCTGCAGCTCGCTGACGGTGTCGTCGTCGGCGCCGTGGAAGTAGCCGCGCAGCAGGCCGTAGCGGGCGTCCCGCGCATCCTGCGTGATGCGGATCACCCGCCGCATCGGCACGCCCACCAGCGCCAGCGCGTGGCTGGCCAGCATCAGCGAGCCTTCGAGCGCTTCCGGCACCACCTCGGTGGCACCGGCCGCGCGCAGGCGCTCCAGATCGGTGTCGTCCGGCGTGCGCACGACCACCGGCACATGCGCGGCGTGTTCCCGCACGTGCTGCAGCACTTTCAGCGCCGAAGGGGTGTCGTGGTAGGTGATGACGACTGCCGTGGCGCGTGACAGGCCGGCGGCGATCAGGCTCGGCAGCTTGGCCGCGTCGCCGAAGACCACGCTCTGGCCGGCCGCCGCCGCCTGGCGCACACGGTCCGGGTCGAGGTCGAGCGCCATGTAGGGGATCCGCTCCTGGTCGAGCAGCCGCGCCAGGTTCTGGCCGCTGCGGCCGTAGCCGCAGATGATCAGGTGCGCCTCGGTGCGGATCGACTTCTTGGCGATCGACGTGAGCTGCACCGACTGCATGAGCCAGTCGGTCGCCGACAGCCGCATCACGATGCGGTTGCTGCCCATGATGATGAAGGGCGTGGCCAGCATCGACAGCACCATCGAGGCCAGCACCGGGCTCATCCACTGCGTGCCCAGCAGCTTCACCTCGGCGCCCAGCGTGAGCAGCACGAAGCCGAACTCGCCGGCCTGCGCGAGGTACAGGCCCGTGCGGATCGCCACCCCCGGCGCCGAGCCGAACAGCCGCGACAGCACCGCCACCAGCCCCGCCTTGGCCAACACCGGCACCACGCTCAGCGCGAGCACCAGCGGCCACTGGTCCAGCACCGGCCGCCAGTCGAGCTTCATGCCGATGGTGATGAAGAACAGGCCCAGCAGCACGTCGTGGAAGGGCCGGATGTCGGTTTCCACCTGGTGCTTGAACTCGGTCTCGGCGATCAGCATGCCCGCCACGAAGGCGCCCAGCGCCATCGACAGCCCGGCGTGTTCGGTCAGCCAGGACAGCCCGAGCGTGACGAGCAGGATGTTCAGGATGAACAGCTCCTCGCTCTTGCGCCGCACCACCAGCGTCAGCCACCAGCGCATCAGCCGCTGTCCGCCCCACAGCAGCAGCACCAGCAGCGCGGCGGCCTTGGTCAGCGCATTGCCCAGCGTGCTCCACAGGTCGTCGCCGCCCTCGGCCAGCGCCGGGATCAGCACCAGCAGCGGCACGACGGCCAGATCCTGGAACAGCAGCACGCCCATGACGTTGCGGCCGTGTTCGCTTTCCAGTTCGAGGCGCTCGGCCATCATCTTCACGACGATGGCCGTGCTCGACATGGCCAGCGCGGCGCCGAGGGCGACCGCCGCCTGCCAGCCCAGGTCCCAGTGCCGCCCTAGCAAGGTGAAGAGCAGGGCCATCAGCATGTTGCCCAGCGCCGCGCCCAGCACGGTCAGCACCACCTGTCCGGCGCCCAGCCCGAACACCAGCCGCTGCATGCTGCGCAGCTTGGGCAGGTTGAACTCCAGGCCGATCACGAACATCAGGAAGACGACACCGAACTCCGCCAGGTACCGGATGCCTGCCGAGTCCCGCGCCAGCGCCAGTGCGTTGGGGCCGATGAGCACGCCGACGATCAGGTAGCCCAGCATGGCGGGCAGTTTCAGCAGCCGGCAGCCAACGACGCCGATCACGGCAGCGAGCAGGTAGAGAAGCGCGAGATCGAGATTGCTGGCCATGCACCGTCCTAGAATCGCCCTATCCTAATTCAGCCCCGGCCCGAGATTCAGTGACTCCTTCCCCTGCTGCACCTCCCTTCGATGCCGAGCGGGCGATCCGCATGGCCTGTCAGACGCTGCGCATCGAGGCCGAGGCACTGCTGCAACTGCAGGACCAGCAGGGTGCCGGCTTCGCGGCGGTGGTCGAGACCATCCTGCGCAGCAGCGGTCGCGTGGTCGTGATGGGCATGGGCAAGAGCGGCCATGTCGGGCGCAAGATCGCCGCCACCCTGGCCTCCACCGGCACGCCGGCGCTGTTCGTCCACCCGGCCGAGGCCAGCCACGGCGACCTCGGCATGGTCACCCGCGGTGACGTGGTGCTGGCGATTTCCAACTCCGGCGAGAGCGACGAGCTGGCGGCGATCCTGCCGGCCTTGAAGCGGCTCGGCGTGACGCTGGTGGGCATGACCGGCCGGGCCGAGTCGACGCTGGCGGCGCACGCCGATCTGGTGCTGTCGAACCGCGTGACGCAGGAAGCCTGCCCGCTCAACCTCGCCCCCACGGCCAGCACCACGGCGCAGCTCGCGCTGGGCGACGCGCTGGCGGTGGCGTTGCTCGATGCCCGTGGCTTCCGCGCCGAGGACTTCGCGCGTTCGCACCCGGGTGGGGCGCTCGGCCGCAAGCTGCTCACCCATGTCCACGACATCATGCGCAAGGGCGACGCGGTGCCGCGGGTCACGCCCGAGGCGGGTTGCGTCGAGATGATGCGCGAGATGAGCGCCAAGGGCCTCGGTGCCACCGCCATCGTCGATGCCGACGGTCAGGCGGTCGGCGTCTTCACCGACGGCGACCTGCGCCGCGCGGTCGAGCAGGGCACCGACCTGCGCACGCTGACCGCCGCCGATCTGCTGCGTCCGAGCCGGCCGCGCAGCGTGCGCGCCGACGCGCTGGCGGTCGAGGCGGCCACGCTGATGGAGGAGGCCTGCATCACCACGCTGCTGGTCCACGACGCCGAGGGCCGCCTGATCGGTGCCCTCAACACCAACGACCTGATGCGCGCGAAGGTGATCTGACCATGCCGATCCCGACCCCTGCCTGGCCCCGTCCGGTCACGCCGACGCTGCAGTTTCCGCCAGCCCTCCTGCTGCTCGCGCAGCCCGTGCGTGCCGCGGTCTTCGATGTCGACGGCTGCCTGACGGACGGCCGCATCTACATCGGCGAGTCCGGCGAGACGGTCAAGGCCTTCAGCACGCTGGACGGCCATGGCATCAAGCTGCTGGCGCGCGCCGGCATCACGCCAGTGGTGATCACGGGGCGCGACACGCCGGCGGTGCGGCGGCGCTGTGCCGATCTCGGCATCGTCCATGCGCTGTACGGCATCCACGACAAGCTGGCGGCGGCCGAGCAGGTGCTGCAGACGCTCGGGCTGGACTGGCACGCGCTGGCGGTCATCGGCGACGACTGGCCGGATTTGCCGCTGATGGTGCGCTGTGCGCTGGCCTGCGCGCCCGCCCAGGCGCACGCCGAGGTCAAGGCGGCGGCCCACCACGTCACGGCCATGCCCGGCGGGCAGGGCGCAGCCCGCGAGTTCTGCGATGTGCTGCTGATGGCCGCGGGGCGCTACGGCGAGTTGCTCGCCGGTCACCTGACCACGCTCGACGGCGCGGCACGCTGAGCCCGGGACCGTGGCGCCCCTCGACGACGACGACGTCACCCCGCTGCCGCTGCCGCCGCTGCTGAGCCGGCTGCCGGAGGCAGCGGGGCATCCCGTGCTGCCCCGCAGCGTGCGCCTGCGCCATGCGCTGCTGGGCAATCTGCCGCTGTTCCTGATGGCCCTGCTCGCCGCGGCCACCTGGTGGCTGGTCCAGAGCACGCCGTCTCCCGCCCAGGACCGCGCGCCGGCCGAGGTCCGCCACGAGCCGGACTACGAAATGCGCGGGTTCTCGGTGCAGCACTATGTGTCCGTCGGTCCGGCCCGGGGCGTGATCGAAGGCGATGTGGTGCGCCACTACCCCGACACGGACACGCTGGAGATCGACGGCGTTCGCCTGCGCTGGCGTGATGACCAGGGGCACGCGCTGCGCGCCGCGGCGACTTTGGCCACCGCGACCGGCGACGGGAACGAGGTGCGGCTCACCGGCGGCGCGACCGTGGTCCGCGATCTGCTGCCCGGAGAAACGGCGCCGATGACCTTCAGCAGCGAAGAGATGGTGTTCGACCGGCGTGCCGACCAGGTCCGCAGCACCCGCCCGGTGACCTTGCGGCAGGGCGACAGCGTCATCGAGGCCCGCACGCTGGTCTACGACCACGCCGATGGCCGGCTCGACCTGCAGGGGGCCGTGCGGGGGCATCTGCCCGCCCGGCGATGAACCAGGACCAGATCGCCCGCGAGCGCGCTCCGCTGGTCTTCATCACCGGCGCTTCCAGCGGCATCGGGCAGGCGCTGGCGGCCGCCTATGCGCAGGAGGGCTGGCGGCTGGCGCTGGTGGCGCGGCGGGCGGACGTGGTGCAGCAGTGGCTGGCCGGGCAGGGCCTGGGGCCGGAGCGGGCCGCCGTCTACCAGGCCGATGTGCGGGACACCGACGCCATCGTGGCGGCGGCGACGCGCTGTCTGGTCGAGCAGGGCCTGCCGCAGGTGGTGATCGCCAACGCAGGTCTCAGCGTCGGCATCGACACGGCGGAGCGGGCGGATCTGGACGTGCTGCGCGAGCTGTACGAGACCAACGTGATCGGCATGGCCGCCACCTTCCATGCGTTCATCCGCCCGATGCGGCTGGCGCGCAGGGGGACGCTGGTCGGTGTGGCGAGCGTGGCCGCCATCCGCGGGTTGCCGGGGCATGGGGGCTATTGCGGCAGCAAGGCCGCGGTGGTGGCCTATTGCGAGAGCCTGCGCGTGGAGTTGCGTGCCGATGGACTGCGGGTGGTCACGCTGGTGCCGGGGTTCGTGGACACGCCGCTCACCCAGGGCAACCGCTATCCCATGCCCTTTCTGATCGCACCGGACACCTTCGCGGAGAAAGCGTTGCCGCTGATCGCGCGCGGAACGCCGTTCGCGGTCGTGCCTTGGCCGATGGCGTGGGTGGTGGTGCTGCTCCGGCTGTTGCCGAGGGGCTTGTACGACCGCGTGATCGCGGGCCGCGGACGCAAGCAGCGCCGTGGCGAACCGCCGATCTAGCGACCTGGAGCCCCAATGCAACAAGGCGCCAGATCTTGCGATCTGGCGCCTTGTCTTGAATCAGGGCTGGTGTTCGGTCAGAGCATCAGCGAACCAATGCTCTGGCGAAATCAGTAGCCGCCGCCGCCGTAGCCGCCGCCGCCACCACCGTAGCCGCCGCCACCGCTGCGGCCGCCGCCACCACCGGTGCCGCCGCCGCCTTCACGACGGCCACCGCCGCCGTAGGGGCTGCGGAAACCGCCGCCACCACCGCCGCCAGGACCACCAGCGCCGCCGCCGCCGCCGCCACCACCGTAGCCGCCGCCACCGCCGCCACCGCTGCGGCCACCGCCGCCGCCAGCACCGCCGCCACCGTAGGGGCTGCGGAAGCCACCCGGACGCTCTTCACGCGGGCGGGCTTCATTGACGACGATGGCACGACCGCCGATCGCTTGGCCGTTCAGGCCATTGATTGCGGCTTGCGCTTCGGGATCTGAGCCCATTTCGACAAAACCGAAGCCCTTGGAGCGGCCGGTTTCGCGGTCCATCATGACCTTGGCGGAACTGACCGCACCGAACTGGGAGAACGCGTCGTTCAGATCTTCGTCGCGGACGCTGTAGGCGAGATTGCCCACATAGAGTTTGTTGCCCATGGAAGAGCGCCTTTCAAGAAACAGGGTACCTACGGTACCAGAGGACCATGTGGCGGAGCTACAGCCAGCACTCATTCCAGGGAACAGAGAAAAGGCGCCGCGTCCAATCACGAGGGATCATTATGTATGACGGTCAAGCAGTGTGAGCATCCCTACCGAAAGAAGTGTTGTAAGGCTGCGCAGATTTTTGATCCAGTTTGCTGCCGAAGCCGGTCGTTCAGGGGTAAACCCCAAAACCAAGTGCGCGCAGAATCAGCGAATGGACCTTTTCAAACCGCTGGTCGCGCTGCTCGCCATCGTCAATCCGATCGGCGTCGTGCCGTTCTTCATCCACTTCACCCAGCACCTGTCGCCTGAACAGCGCCGGCGCACGATCCGGGTGTCGAGTTTCTCGGCCTTTGTCGTCATCGCGGTCAGCGCGCTGGCCGGACTGAAGGTGATCGAGTTCTTCGGCATCTCGCTGGCTTCGTTCCAGGTCGGTGGTGGCACGCTGCTGCTGATCAGCGCGCTGCAGATGCTCAACGCCCAGCCCGCCGAGTCCCGCTCGGACGACGTCAGCGACGGCCAGCAGCGCGCCGACGCCGGCGACAGCATCGCCGTGGTGCCTCTGACCATTCCGCTGCTGACCGGTCCGGCCACCATTTCGACCATGGTGATCTACGCCGACCAGGCCCGCCACTGGTGGCACCTGGCGGCGCTGGTGGGGTATGGCGTGGTCGTGGGTGCGGCCACCTTCCTCGCCTTCTCCGCGTCCGGCGCGATTGCACGGCTGCTCGGCAAGACCGGCATCAACGTGATGACGCGGCTGATGGGCCTGATCCTCGCGGCGCTGGCGGTGGAGATCATGGCCGAGGGGCTGGTCAAGCTGTTCCCGATCCTGGCTTCGCATGTGAGCGGGTAGACGGCGGGCGGGCCTGCCCCACTGGCGTTTCGACCGAGTGCCGCCGACCGCGCTTGCGCTTAGAGTGCGGGCCACGGAGACACCAGAACATGCCCAGTTTCGACTACATCATCATCGGCGCCGGAACGGCTGGCAGCCTGATGGCCAACCGCCTCAGCGATGCCAAGGGCCTCAGCCGCGTCCTGCTGCTCGAAGCCGGTGGCCACGACGACTACCACTGGATCCACATTCCGGTGGGCTACCTCTACTGCATCGGCAACCCGCGCACCGACTGGCTCTACCAGACCCAGCCCGATCCGGGCCTCAACGGCCGCGCGCTGCGCTATCCGCGCGGCAAGGTGCTCGGCGGCTGCTCCAGCATCAACGGCATGATCTACATGCGCGGCCAGTCGCGCGACTACGACCAGTGGGCCACGCTGACCGGCGATGACACCTGGCGCTGGGACCAGTGCCTGCCGTACTTCCGCCAGCACGAAAACCACTGGCGCCTCGACCCCGACCAGGCGGCGCAGCCCCCCGAGGCCTTCAAGGCGCTGCACGGCCACGGCGGCGAATGGCGCGTCGAGAAGCAGCGCCTGCGCTGGGATGTGCTGGATGCCTTTGCCCAGGCGGCGCAGCAAGCCGGCATTCCCGCCACCGACGACTTCAACCGTGGCACCAACGAGGGCGTGGGCTACTTCGAGGTCAACCAGAAATCGGGCTTCCGCTGGAACACGGCCAAGGCCTTCCTGCGCCCGACCTGCTTCGGCCGGCCCAACTTCGAGATGTGGACCGGCGCCCACGTCCGCCGCCTGCTGACCGAGCGCGGCGCCGATGGCGTGCTGCGCTGCACCGGCGCCGAGGTGGTCACGCCGCATGGTGTCGAGACCGTCACCGCCAGCCGCGAGGTGATCCTGTGCGCCGGCAGCATCGGCAGCGCGCAGATCCTGCAGCTGTCGGGCATCGGCCCTGGCGCCTTGCTGCAGCAGCACGGCATCCCGGTGCAGCACGACCTGCCCGGCGTCGGCGAGAACCTGCAGGACCACCTGCAGATCCGCTCGGTCTACAAGGTGCAGGGGGTGAAGACGCTCAACACCCTGGCCGCCACGCCCTGGGGCAAGGCGAAGATCGGGCTGGAATACCTGCTGCGCCGCACCGGGCCGATGAGCATGGCGCCCTCGCAGCTGGGCGCCTTCACGCGGACCTCGGACGCCTTCGTGTGGCCCAACATCGAGTACCACGTCCAGCCACTCTCGCTCGACGCCTTCGGCCAGCCGCTGCACAGCTTCAACGCCTTCACGGCGAGCGTGTGCAACCTCAACCCGACCTCGCGCGGCCACGTGCGCATCACCTCGCCGCGCCACGAGGACGCGCCGGCCATCTTCGCCAACTACCTCTCCACGCCCGAGGACCGGCAGGTGGCGGCCGACTCGCTGCGTGTGACGCGGCGCATCGTGGCGCAACCTGCGATGCAGCCCTACCGGCCCGAGGAGTTCAAGCCCGGCGTGCAGTACCAGAGCGACGAGGACCTCGCTCGCCTGGCCGGGGACATCGCGACGACCATCTTCCACCCCGTGGGCACCTGCAAGATGGGGCGTGCGGACGACCCGACCGCGGTGGTCGACCCACGCCTGCGGGTGCGCGGCGTGGCCGGACTGCGGGTGGTGGACGCCAGCGTGATGCCCACGATCACCAGCGGCAACACCAACTCGCCGACGCTGATGCTGGCCGAGCGGGCTGCGCAATGGGTGCTGGCGGATCGTCTGGCTTGACCAATGCCCGTTTTTGGGCACTCCATTGGCGTTACATGGGGGCAACACGCCATGTTGGTGCGGGAAACCCCGGATATGTCGGCGGTTCGCCTGCCTCTACATTTCCGCCACTCGCAAACGCAGACCCTTCGTGGCTGCGTGCAGGAGCGAGGGACTGAGGAGACTGGTTCACCAAGCGCCAACAACAGGCGCCAACAACAACACCATCACCCTGCCACCAATAAAACATCCAGGCAGGTCTGACGCTCCAGGAATGCAGCGCAAGAGCGCAGTGAGAGACAATTCAAAGGCACCGGCAACCCCGGTGCCTTTTGTTTTTCAGGGGGCGGGCGAGATGGAACTGGTGTGGGTGACGCTGGCATCGGGGCTGGCGGGATTTGTCGATGCGATCGTGGGCGGCGGCGGGCTGGTCCTGGTGCCTGCGCTGTTTGCGGTCTACCCGGCCGCGGCGCCGGCCACGCTGTTCGGCACCAACAAGGGCGCCGCTGTCTGGGGCACCGCTTGGGCCACGGCGCAGTACGCCCGCCGCGTCACGATGAACTGGGCCACGCTCGTGCCGGCCGCTGCGGCGGCACTGTCCTGCAGCTTTGCCGGGGCATGGTTGGTGACCCAGGTGCCCGCCACGGGACTGCGGCGGGCCTTGCCGTTCATCCTGCTGGCGGTGCTGGTCTACACGCTGCTGCGCAAGGATCTGGGCCGCACCCACACCCCCGGTCCCTCCGCCCGCCGTGAGGCCGTGCAAGCCACTGTGATCGGCGCCCTGGTGGGCTTCTACGACGGCTTCTTCGGCCCCGGAACAGGCAGTTTCTTCGTCTTCCTGTTCGTGCGCGTGCTGGGCTACGACTTCCTGCATGCATCGGCCGCTGCCAAGCTGCTCAACACCGCCACCAATGTCGCGGCGCTGACGCTGTTTGCCGCGACCGGGCATGTCTGGTGGCCGGTGGCGGCCACGATGGCGGTGGCCAATGTGCTCGGCAGTCTGCTGGGCGCGCGGCTGGCATTGCGCCATGGCGCCGGCTTCGTGCGCGGCGTGTTCATCGCCGTGGTGGGCGCGCTGATCGTGCGCACCGGGTGGGACGCGCTGCGGCTCTGAGCGGCGTTCAGAACCGGTAGCGTTCGCCCCGGGTCAGCGCGAAGACCGGCAGCGGCAGGTCCAGCGCGGCGAGCTGCCCGGTGACCGCGGCCATCTCGCCGGGCTTGACGTGGGTGATGGCGATCGAGGTGTCGCTGTCCACGTCGAGGTGCAGCAGCTCCGCGGCCAGCATCGACGGCGAGAGGTGGCGGCTGATCTCGGCCAGCGCGCGTTCGTCGTCGTTGAACGCCGTCTCGATCACCAGTTGCGCGATCGGGCGTCCGCGCAGCCGTTCCCACAGTGCCGGATTCGGCCCCGTGTCGCCGGTGAAGACCCAGAGGCCTGATGGCGTGTCCACGGCGAAGCCGCAGGCCGGCACCGTGTGCCAGGCGGGCAGCACCTCGATCTGCAATCCGCTTAGCGACAGGCAGTCCCCGGTCTGGAAGGGCACCAGCTCCAGGATGGGGCGGTCCTTGCGCGGCAGGCGGGTGAAGTCGGGCCAGATCACGTTGTTGAAGACGTGCTGGCGCAGGGCGTCGAGCGTCTCGGCCAGCCCGTGCACCTGGATGGGGCGGAAGGGCGTCATCGCCAGACGGCGCTGCATGACGCTGTCGGCGATCAGCGGAATGCCCAGCACATGGTCCAGATGCGAATGGGTCAGCACGATGTGGTCGATCGCGGCCAGTTCGTCCAGGGTCAGGTCGCCCACACCGGTTCCCGCATCGACGAGCACATGCTCGTCCAGCAGGAAGGACGTGGTCCGGTTGTCGAGGGCGATCGAGCCCGAGCAGCCAAGGACACGCAGATTCATCAGGTTTCCAGGTGAGGACTTGCAACAAAGGCGGCCATGCTGCCCCCAGCCTCACCCCGGCGCAAGCGACCCCCTGCGAACTTCCGCACTGCTTGTGCTCTGCTGTGGCCGCAAGCGCCTGTCGACGTGAACAAGCACACGGGCCGGTCAGGGCTGCATGAACTGCATCTGCGTGCCGGCGAGTTCGATCACGTCGCCATCCTTCAGATGCACCGGGTCGGACTGCACCGCAGCGCCATTGACGGTCGGACGCGCATTGCCTTCCACGTGGGCAAAGACATAGCCGCCCGGACGCTTGGTGATCGAGGCCACCTGCACGCCCGGCTTGCCGACGGTGGTCACGACCTTGGTGAGCACCACCTCGCGCCCGGCAGCCGCACCCGACAGCACCCGGATGGAGGCCTGCGGCACGGTGCCGGTCGCCAGTCCGCCGAAGCCGGAGGGCGGGAAGGCGCTGGGCATCGTCGGCGCAGTCGGTCGACCGTGCAGTCCGGGCTGGTGCTGGCCCGGCTTGAGGATCATGGTCTTTTCGTAATCGGAGCTGTCCTCGACCAGGTACTTGATCTTGTACTTTCCGATTTCAATCGTGTCGTTGTGTTGCAGCAGCTGCTTCTTGATGGCCCGGCCGTTGATGTACGTGCCATTGGTGCTGTTCTGGTCTTCGATGTAGACATCCTGACCGACCATCTGCAGCACGGCGTGCTCCCCGCTCACGGCGAGGTTGTCGATCACGATGTCGTTGTAAGGACGCCGGCCCAAGGTGGTCTTGTCCTTGGTGAGCTGAACTTCCTTGATGACAACACCGTCCAGCGAAACAACAAGTTTGGGCATGAGCAACCTCTGAAGCTTGGCGTCTGGGACCTGGTCCCTTGATCTCAGCGCCGGAATGGCCACCACGCCTGGCCTGCACCGGGCAGGGCGTGAACGGCTACCAGTATCACAGCGATATTATCCCGCCCGCCCGCCTGATTGGCAGCATCGATCAGCGCCTGTGCAGCTTTGTCGATCTCGGCATGTTCCCGGAGGACGGCGGAGATCTGCGCATCGTCCAGCATGTCCGACAGGCCGTCCGAACACATCAGGAACCAGTCGTCGGGATGGACGGCGTGGACATGGGCTTCGAGCAGCACCACATCCTCCACGCCGACGGCCCGGGTCACCAGATTCTTCTGGTGGCTGTTGGCCGCCTGCTCGGGCGAGATCAGGCCGGCGTCGATCTGTTCCTGCAGCAGCGAGTGGTCGCGGGTGAGCTGCATCAGGCGGTCATCGCGCCAGCGGTAGGCCCGCGAGTCGCCGATGTGGCCCAGCAGCAGCCGGCCGCCCCGGAACACACCCACCACCAGCGTGGTGCCCATGCCGGCGTACTGCGCCTCGGCGTGGGCGGCGTTGAAGATGGCGCGGTTGGCGTTGTCCACGCAGACATCCATGGCCCGGCGCACCTCGCGGTCCGACGCTTCCGGCCCCGCTTCGGTGAGCCACTGGCCGAGTTCGCGCTGGATGAAGGCCGTGGCCATGCCGCTGGCGACTTCGCCAGCGTTGTAGCCGCCCATGCCGTCGGCCAGAACCATCAGGCCTGCCGACTCGTCCAGGGCGACCGAGTCTTCGTTGTTGTTGCGGACGCGACCTCGGTCGGTCGCGGAAAAGAACTCGAAAGTCATGGGGAAGACACGCGGGCGGTCCATGGATCAGCGGCGTGATTGTGACGCGGTGGCTCTAGGCACAGGCATCTGCGCCGTGTGCGGGAATGGTCCCGCCGCGTATTCCTCCACCGATCCGAGCACGGGGAAGTCCTGGCGCTGCGATCTGCTGCGTTGCAGCATGGATGAGATCAGGTGCAGATCGGTGGCCAGTTCGAGTCCGTCCGGATAGCGCAGCTCCGGCCGCTTGTCGAGCAGGATGCCCAGCACGTCCGCCAGCGCCTCGGGCACCGAGGGCCGCAGGCTGCGCACATCCGGCGCCGGCGTGTTGGCGATGGCCCCCATCAGTTCCGTCATCGTGTGGCCGGACAGCGGCAGATCGCCGGTGAGCATGTGGAACATCAGCACGCCCAGGGAGTACAGGTCGCTGCGGCCATCGGCCTGGCGTCCGGCGATCTGCTCGGGGGACATGTACGACGGCGAGCCGAGGATCAGACCGGTGCGGGTGCGGCTGGCGCCGGAGACCCGGGCGATGCCGAAGTCCGTGACCTTCACCTGTCCGCGGGCCAGGTCGATCATCACGTTGGCGGGCTTGATGTCGCGGTGGACGACCCCCAGTGCGTGGGCATGGGCCAGCGCGGTGGCGACCCGCGTGCCGATGGCCACGACGGTCGCCATCGGCAGCAGGCTGCCGGCGCGCAGGTGCTGGGTCAGGTCGTGCCCCGTCAGGCGCTCCATGGCGATGTAGGCGATGCCGTGCTCCTCGCCGGTCCTGAGCACCCGCACGATGTCGGGGTGCTGCAGGCGGCGCGCGGCCTCGGCCTCGCGGTGGAAGCGCTGGCGGGCTTCCTGCAGGGCATAGCCGTCGAATTCGCGGGCCAGCGCCAGCGTCTTGACCGCGACTTCCTGCCCCGTGTCCGTGTCGTGCGCCAGATAGACCCGGCCCATCGCACCACGGCCCAGTTCCCGGTCGAGCTGGTAGGGGCCGAGGCGAGGCAGTTCGCGGATGGCCTCGGTGGCGGTCAGCGCTGCGCTGACCAGCACCTCGTCGCGCGACAGCGGCTGCGTCTTCTCGAGGGCCCGCACCGCGGCTTCGTCCGCGAAGTCGTCCGGATCCCGCGGAATGGGGCGGGTCTTCTCGTACTCGGCCCCGGCGTCGTCGGGCAGTTCCGAGTCCGGTTCGTCGTCGATTTCGGGCAGCACCGGCGCCGGCGCGGCGGCCGGATGGGGCTGCGGTGCGGGGGACAGCGACTTCGGCACGGCGGGCGCCTTGTCGTGCACCGGTATCGGCATCACGTCGAAGGTGGTGATGATGGTGTCGGCCATCGGCGGCTCGATCAGCACGGGCGGCAGGGTGGTGTGCCGTGAAGCCAGGCGCTGCCAGTGCGCGTGCAGGCGCAGCCCGGCCCAGCCGGCTGCCAGACCGGACAGCGGCAGCGTCAGCGGCATCCAGATCCGCGCCTGCCCCAGCAGCAGATGGGGCACGAGCAGCAACGCGATCGCGGTCACTCCGGACAGCGCCAGCGCCGTGCCCCGTGTGGTCCGTGGCACGACCCGCAGCATGAAACCGGTCACCCCCAGGAGCAGCAGCCAGGGCACCCAGCGTGTCCAGCCCGGCTGCTGCACCCAGCGGCCATTGACCAGCGACGAGGTGATGCGCGCCAGGGCCTCGGCCGGGTGGATCGCGCGTCCGTCGGGCAGCCGCACGTGGCGGGCCGTCATGTCGGAGTCGTCGTGGCTGATGAGGACGATGCGTCCCTGCAGGTGGGCGACGGTGGCCGGGTTGTCGAGCACGTCCTGCGCGCTGACGATGAGCAGGCCTGCCTGCGCCGCCGAGCCCGCGGCCCACAGCGGTGCGAGCCAGCCCTGTGCATCCACGGACAGCGCACGTCCGCCCAGGCGCGGCGGATAGGCCTGCAGCGCGGTGTCGATCTGCGCTGGCGTGAGGCCACGGTGCATGCCGGCGGCCAGCACGGCCAGTGAGCTGACCCGCCAGGCGCCGACCTGCCGCTGCAGCTCATGCCGGCGCAGCACGTCGTCCGGATCGGTCTGGATCTCGGCGTGGCCGACGCCAGCGGCCGCGTCGCGCAGGATCGGCAGGGGCCAGGGCGCCGCCAGCGGAGCCCCTGCGGGGGTGCGGGCACCGGCCGGCTGGCCCTTGGAGAGGACAGGTGGCGAGGAGGGTGCGGAATCCGGCAGCGCGGCCAGACTCAGCAGCGTGCGCTGGTGGCGCTCCAGGCTGGCGGCGAGCCGGGCGTCTCCATCGAGGTTGAGTTCGCTGCGCTCGAGCATGGCGGGCAGCTCGGGGTACCGGGCCAGCACCGGATCGGCGGCGATGGTGGCGTGCAGGTGCTGCAGTTCGGCCAGCGCACGCTCGCTCTCGTGGCCAAGGAAGGGCTCGGTGTCGACGACGACGCTGGCCTGCACCAGCCGGTCGATCAGCCGCGCATGCAGGTCACGCGGCCAGGGGGCCCGGCCGTGGCGTGCCTGGCTGGCCTCGTCGATCATCACCAGGGCGACTTCCGAGGCCGGCACGGAGGCCACGGTGCTGGTGATGGCCCGGTCGTAGAGCCATTGCTGCGGCTGGCGGGCCAGGTCGGTGCTGGTGTGCAGCCAGCTGACCACGCCGATGGCGAGCACGGCCCAGGCCCAGTCCTGTTTCCAGAAGTACGGGCGTGGGCTGGTCATGGTGGGCAGTCTGAAATGTGCAATTGCGATCGCGCAGTATCGCAGCGCCGGCGGCGCGCGCGAAGATCTGCAGCCTCAGGCGGCGGGTGCCCGCTTCGCCATCAGCTTGCCGGCGACCAGCACCAGCAGGGCGCCGAGGACTCCGGCGCCATAGCGGATCGCGGCGCTGACCTGCGGCCCGGTACCCGCTGCGGTGTCACCGGCCGAACCGGCCAGCCACCCCGCGATTGCGGGATCGGTGACCGCCATCGTGCCGGCGATCCAGCCCAGCAGCATGGCGCCGATGGTGATGACCGCAGGGAAGCGGTCCATCAGCTTGATGACCATCTGGCTGCCCCAGACGATGATGGGGATGCTCACCAGCAGGCCGAAGATGACCAGCGGCATCTGGTGGCCGGACGCCGCGGTTTCTGCTGCACCTGCAATGGCGATCACGTTGTCCAGGCTCATCACGAAGTCGGCGACGATGACCGTCTTCACCGCCGCCCAGAGCTTGTCGCTGGCCTGGACCTCGTGGCCGCCGTCGTCCTCGGGCATCAGCAGCTTGATGCCGATCCACAGCAGCAGCAGTGCGCCGACGATCTTCAGGAAAGGCAGCTGCAGCAGCGTCAGCGCAAAGAAGATCAGCACGACACGCAGCAGGATCGCCCCGGCTGTTCCCCAGAGAATGCCGGCGCGGCGCTGTGCGGGTGGCAGCTTGCGGCAGGCCAGCGCGATGACGACCGCGTTGTCGCCGCCGAGCAGGATGTCGATCATGATGATCTGGCCGACGGCGAGCCAGAATTCGGGGGTCAGGAACTGTTCCATGGCGTTTTCTCGGACCTGATCGGTCCGGCATTGAAGAGAAGTTGTCCGACCCCGCCGCCACAAGGCTGTCACCGGGTCACGCGGGGCAGTGTAGATGCGCCGCGGCGCGGTTTTCATGCGTAGCTCCACGAACAACTGCGGAGATCGCCGGGGCTTTCCATCCGAACACGCCTTCCATGCCTTCTCAATGCCCGAGGCTCGCAGTACCATTGCCGCGCAGTGCCGGTCCCACGGGCACATCACCATCCAAGACGGAGAAATCACACATGGCAACTGCCAAGAAGGCCGCCGCGAAGAAGGCCCCCGCACAGGAAATCGCTGTTGCCGCACCCGTTGCCGCACCAGTGGTCGAAGCCGCTGTGGCCGAAGTCAAGAAGCCCAATGCGGCCTTCATGAAGCCGATGAACCCTTCGAAGCTGCTCGCTGCAGTGGTCGGCAAGAACCCGCTGCCCCGCACCGAAGTGACCAAGAAGGTCTGGGAATACATCAAGCAGCACGACCTGCAGGATCCCGCCAACAAGCGCATGATCAACGCCGACAAGAAGCTCAAGGCGATCTTCGGCAAGGACCAGGTCTCGATGTTCGAGATGACCAAGCTGATCAGCAACCAACTGTCCTGATTGTCCTGATCTGCACGCTTCTCGCACTGAAAAGCCCGGCATCGCCGGGCTTTTTTCATGGCGTGGTGCTTCAGAGCCCCAGGTTTTCCGCCATGCCCAGGTGCACGTTCATCGACTGCACCGCCGCCCCGCTGGCGCCCTTGCCGAGGTTGTCCAGGCGCGCCATCAGCAGCACCTGCTCGCCATTGGTGAACACGAACAGGTCGACCCGGTTGGTGTCGTTGCAGCCCTGCACGTCGAAGAAGCCGCCGTCCATCGTCGCCGGGTCGTTGAGCGGCATCACGCGCACGAAGGGCTCGCCCGCGTAGTGCTCGGCGAAGGCCGCGTGCAGCCGCTCGGCCGTGGCGCCGGGGGCCAGCTGCGCGCGGTGCAGCGGGATCGTGACCGACAGGCCCTTGTAGAAGTTGCCGACCACCGGCACGAAGATCGGCTTGGTCGTCAGTCCCGTGTGGGTCATCATTTCCGGGATGTGCTTGTGCGCCAAGCCCAGCGCGTAGGGGCGCGGCGACTCCAGCTTCACATCGCCACCCGCCTCGTACTGCTCGATCATCTTCTTGCCGCCGCCCGAGTAGCCGGTCAGCGAGGTGGCGCTCACCGGCAGCGCGGCCGGCACCAGCCCGGCGTCCACCAGCGGGCGCATCAGCAGGATGAAGGCGCTGGCGTGGCAACCCGGGTTGGCGATGCGCTTGGAGGCGCGCAGCTGCTCGCGCTGGCCCGGAGCGAGTTCCGGCAGACCGAAGGCCCAGCCCGGCACGGTGCGGTGCGCGGTGCTGGCGTCGATCAGGCAGGTGTTCGGGTTGGTGATCAGCGCGGCGGCTTCGACCGCGGCGGCATCCGGCAGGCACAGGAAGGCCACATCGGCCGCGTTGAGCAACCGCGCGCGCTCGGCGGCGTCCTTGCGCTTGTCGGGCGCGATGCGCAGTACCTCGATGTCGGCGCGGCTGGCCAGATACTCGTGGATGCGCAAGCCCGTCGTGCCTTCCTGGCCGTCGACAAACACTGCATGCTTCATGGGGGAACCTCGTGATCGGTGGAACGCGAAAGAATACGGCATGGACATGACGCTGAACACTTCGATCATCACCTCTGTGGCCTGGAAGGGTTGCCGCGTGCTGTTGCTGCCCGGCTGGCTCGGCTCTGGCGAAGGCCATTGGCAGACGCGCTGGGCGGCGCTGCACGGCTTCACGCTGGTCGAGCAGGACGACTGGACCTGGCCGCGCCGCGGCGACTGGATGGCGCGGCTCGACGACGTGCTGCTGTCCGGGCCGGACCAGCGCCCGGCCGTGCTCGTCGCACACAGCCTCGGGTGCCAGCTCGTCGCCGCGTGGGCCGAACACAGCCGCCACACCCGCCTCGTGCAGGGCGCGCTGCTGGTGGCGCCGCCCGACACCGAGCGCGCCGACATGCCGCCGCAGCTGCACAACTGGCGGCCGATCCGCCGCGGCCGCCTGCCGTTTGCGGCGACGGCGGTGGTGTCGTCGGACGATCCCTACTGCGCGCCGGACCGCGCCGCCGCCCTGTGCGCCGACTGGGGTGCAGGGACTGTGGACGCGGGTCCGCGCGGGCACCTCAATGCCGAGTCCGGTCTCGGTGACTGGCCGCAGGGGCTGGCGCTGGTGGCGGGATTGGCGGGGACCCTGGTGAATGCCCCCAGCGTTCAGCCCTGAAACCACGCCAATATCGCGGACAATCGCCGGATGGTCACCAAGAAGCCCAAAGGTCTCGGTCGCGGTCTGGAAGCCCTGCTCGGGCCGCAGGTCAGCGACGCCACGCCACAGCCCGGCGGCAAGGAGCGCCATCCCGGTGCCGTCCAGCTCGACCAGCTCCTGCCCGGCAAGTACCAGCCGCGCACCCGCATGGACGAGGGTTCGCTCTTCGAGCTGGCCGAGAGCATCAAGACCCAGGGCGTGATGCAGCCGGTGCTGGTGCGTCCGGTGGCCTCGCGCGACGGGCTGCCGATGTACGAGATCATCGCCGGCGAGCGCCGCACCCGGGCCGCGCGGCTGGCGGGTCTGAGCGAGGTGCCGGTGCTGGTGCGCGACGTGCCGGACCAGGCCGCCGCGGTGATGGCGCTGATCGAGAACATCCAGCGCGAAGACCTCAATCCGCTCGAAGAGGCGCACGGGGTGCAGCGCCTGATCCGCGACTTCGGGCTGACCCACGACAGCGCCGCGCAGGCCATCGGCCGCTCGCGCAGCGCCACGTCCAACCTGCTGCGCCTGCTCCATCTGGCCGAGCCGGTGCAGCAGATGCTCACCGCCGGCGACATCGACATGGGCCACGCCCGCTCGCTGCTCTCGCTCGACCGGGTGCACCAGATCACTTGCGCCAACGAGATCGTCGGCCGCAAGCTCTCGGTGCGCGAAGCCGAAAAACTCGTCAACCGCCAGCACGATCTGGCCCAGCCCGGTGCGGTCGACCGTGCCCGCCCGGCCAAGTCGCGCGACGTGCAGCGCCTTGAAGCGCTGCTGTCGGATCTGCTGACCGCCCAGGTCGAGATCCGCGTGAAAAAGCGCACCCGCCGCGGCGAGCAGGGCGAAGTCGCCATCGCCTTCGGTTCGCTCGACGAACTGAGCGGCCTGCTCGACCGCCTCGGCGCGACCGAGCGCTGAGCACGTCTGGCTGCGCTGCGCCACCCGCTTCCGGGTGGCTTTTGCCATGCTGAGCATCCGCGGTTGCGGTGTTGTCCCGCTTCGTCCCTTCCGTCACGATTGGGTCAGGTTTCGGGACATGATCGTCTCTGGCAGGCACATCCCTTGCTGGTGTCAACGCGGGGAGCCAACCCGACGTAGTGTTCTGGGGGAGGGCGGCTGGAGTGAAAGATGTCGCGCTGCCTTGCTGCAAATTGAAAAGGCCCACCGGACCGGGTTTCTTCACGGGACCGATGGGCTCAAGTTGAACGAAGCTGACATCGCCGAGTCACACAAACGCGGATCCACCGCGCTTGCAGACCAACGGAAAGTTCTGATGGCGCCTCGCACGCCACCTGCCCCGGCAGTACCGCGGCGGGACTCCATCAGATCTTCCCTGGTGGCGCGACACTGATCCTGTCGCCCATCGCCTGACTTCATACAGGAGGCCTGCAATGGACGTGATCAGCAATTTCGCCGCCCGCTACGAGCGCACCCGCGAGGAAGAAATCTCGCTGGAAGACTACCTCGCAGAGTGCAAGCGCAACCCCTTGGCGTATGCCTCGGCCGCCGAGCGGATGCTCAAGGCCATCGGCGAGCCCAAGTCGATCGACACCCGCAACGACACCCGCCTGTCGCGGCTGTTCGCCAACAAGATCATCAAGATCTACCCCGCCTTCGCCGAGTTCTACGGCATGGAGGACGCGATCGAGCAGGTCGTTTCCTACTTCCGCCACGCCGCGCAAGGGCTGGAAGAGAAGAAACAGATCCTCTACCTGCTGGGGCCCGTCGGCGGCGGCAAGAGTTCGATCGCCGAGCGTCTGAAGCAGCTCATGCAGGAGGTGCCCTTCTACGCGATCAAGGGCTCGCCGGTGAACGAGTCGCCGCTGGGCCTGTTCGACCCGGCCGAGGACGGCGCCGTGCTGGAAAAGGAATACGGCATCCCGGCGCGTTACCTGAACCGCGTGATGAGCCCGTGGGCGGTCAAGCGGCTCGAAGAGTTCGGTGGTGACATCCGCCGCTTCAAGGTGGTCAAGCGCTTCCCGTCCATCCTCAAGCAGGTTGGCATCGCCAAGACCGAGCCAGGCGACGAGAACAACCAGGACATCAGCGCTCTGGTCGGCAAGGTGGACATCCGCAAGCTGGAAACCTTCGCCCAGGACGATCCGGACGCCTACAGCTACTCGGGTGGCCTGTGCCTGGCCAACCAGGGGCTGCTGGAGTTCGTGGAAATGTTCAAGGCGCCGATCAAGGTGCTGCACCCGCTGCTGACCGCCACGCAGGAGGCCAACTTCAAGGGCACCGAGGGCTTCGGCGCCATCCCCTTCGACGGCATCGTGCTGGCGCACAGCAACGAGAGCGAGTGGAAGACCTTCCGCAACAACAAGAACAACGAGGCCTTCCTCGACCGGATCTACATCGTCAAGGTGCCGTACTGCCTGCGCGTGTCGGAAGAGGTGAAGATCTACGAGAAGCTGCTGCGCGGCTCCTCGCTGGCCGGGGCGACCTGCGCGCCGGGCACGCTGAAGATGATGAGCCAGTTCGCCATGCTCACCCGCCTGAAGGAGCCGGAGAACTCCAGCCTCTACAGCAAGATGATGATCTACGACGGCGAGAACCTGAAGGACACCGACCCGCGCGCCAAGAGCTACCAGGAGTACCGCGACTACGCCGGCGTGGACGAGGGCATGAGCGGCATCTCGACCCGCTTCGCCTACAAGATCCTGTCCAAGGTCTTCAACTTCGACAACACCGAGCTGGCGGCCAACCCGGTCCACCTGATGTACGTGCTGGAGAAGCAGATCGAGCGCGAGCAGTTCCCCGCCGAGACCGAATCGAAGTACATCGGCTTCATCAAGGAGCTGCTGGCGCCGCGCTACGCCGAGTTCATCGGCAAGGAGATCCAGACCGCCTACCTGGAGAGCTACTCCGAGTACGGCCAGAACATCTTCGACCGCTACGTGACGTATGCCGACTACTGGATCCAGGACCAGGAGTACCGCGACACGGACACCGGCGAGGTGTTCGACCGTGGCTCGCTGAACGGCGAGCTGGAGAAGATCGAGAAGCCGGCCGGCATCGCCAACCCGAAGGATTTCCGCAACGAGATCGTCAACTTCGTGCTGCGGGCCCGCGCCCACAACGGCGGCAAGAACCCGGTCTGGACCAGCTACGAGAAGCTGCGCGCGGTGATCGAGAAGAAGATGTTCTCGAACACCGAGGAGCTGCTGCCGGTCATCAGCTTCAACGCCAAGGCGAGCAACGACGAAGCCAAGAAGCACGAGGACTTCGTCAACCGCATGGTGCTCAAGGGCTACACGCCCAAGCAGGTCCGCCTGCTGTGCGAGTGGTACCTGCGCGTGCGCAAGTCGAGCTGAGGCCCCGGCCGCCCTGGCTCCGGGAGGCACCGGGGCAGCCAACCATTGCAAGGTGAACCATGTTCCAGCAGATCATCGACCGCAGGCTCTCCGGCAAGAACAAGTCGATCGGCAACCGCGAGCGCTTCCTGCGTCGTTACAAGGACCAGATCAAGGGCGCCGTGCGCCGCGCCATCGACGGGCGCGGCATCCGCGACCTGGAGCGTGGCGAGGACATCCACATCCCCAAGAAGGACATCAGCGAGCCGGTGTTCCACCACGGACAGGGCGGCCAGCGCGACATGGTCCACCCCGGCAACCAGGACTACGTGGCCGGCGACCGCATCAAGCGGCCCAAGGGCGGTGGTGCGGGTGGCGGGTCGGGCCAGGGTCAGGCGAGCGACTCCGGCGAAGGCGAGGACGATTTCGTCTTCTCGCTGAGCAAGGAGGAGTTCATGCAGGTCTTCTTCGAGGACCTCGCGCTGCCCCACCTGATCCGCACCCAGCTGGCCGAGACGCCCGAGTGGAAGAGCCACCGCGCCGGCTTCACCAACGACGGCACGCCCAGCAACCTGCACATCGTGCGCTCGATGCGCGGTGCGCTCGGTCGGCGCATCGCATTGGGCAATGACAGCCGGCGCGAACTGCGCCGCCTCGAAGAAGAACTGGCGGCGCTGCAGGCCCAGCCGGAGCCGCGTCCGACCGACCTGCTCGTCGAGCAGGCGCTGGTGAACCTGCAGACCCGCATCGCCGAGCTGCGTGCGCGCATCGGCCACATCCCCTTTCTCGACCCGATCGACCTGCGCTTTCGCAGCCGGGTCAAGACCCCGGTGCCGACGGCCAAGGCAGTGATGTTCTGCCTGATGGACGTGTCCGGCTCGATGGACGAGGGGCGCAAGGAGCTGTCCAAGCGCTTCTTCATCCTGCTCTACCTGTTCCTGACCCGGCACTACGAGAAGATCGACATCGTCTTCATCCGCCACCACACGCAGGCGCAGGAGGTGGACGAGCAGGGCTTCTTCCACTCGACCGAAACCGGCGGCACGGTGGTGTCGAGCGCGCTGGTGCTGATGGAGGAAATCATCCGCGCCCGCTATCCCAGCGACCAGTGGAACATCTACGGCGCGCAGGCCAGCGACGGCGACAACTGGCACCACGACTCGGGCCGCTGCCGCGAGATCCTGCAGAACAAGATCCTGCCGCTGTGCCGCTACTACGCCTATGTGCAGGTGGCAGAGCCGGAGCAGAACCTGTGGGACGAGTACACCCGCCTGGGTGAAGTGTCCGGACCGCATTTCGCGATGCGCAAGGTGACGAGCGCCGACCAGATCTACCCGGTGTTCCGCGACCTGTTCAAGAAGGAAGGAGCCACCGCATGAAACCCATGCCCGCTGTTGCCATGAAGGACCTGCACGGTGGCCCGCTGCCGGCGCCCGAACGGGCCGCCGAGCCGCTGCCCGGCCCGAGCGACTGGAGCTTCGAGCTGGTCGAGCAGTACCACGACGTGATCCGCGGCACCGCGGCCCGCTTCGGCCTCGACACCTACCCCAACCAGCTGGAGATCATCACCGCCGAGCAGATGATGGACGCGTATGCCTCCGTCGGCATGCCGGTGAACTACCGCCACTGGAGCTACGGCAAGGAGTTCATCTCGACCGAGAAGAACTACAAGCGCGGCCACATGGGCCTGGCCTACGAGATCGTCATCAACTCGAATCCCTGCATCAGCTACCTGATGGAGGAGAACTCGATGGCCATGCAGGCGCTGGTCATCGCCCACGCCGCCTACGGCCACAACAGCTTCTTCAAGGGCAACTACCTGTTCCGCATGTGGACGGATGCGGCGTCGATCATCGACTACCTCGTCTACGCGAAGAACTACATCGCCGACTGCGAGGAGCGCCATGGCATCGACACCGTGGAAGCCTTCCTCGACAGCTGCCACGCGCTGATGAACCACGGCGTCGACCGCTACCGCCGCCCGAGCAAGAAGACGCTCGCGCAGGAACTCAGCGAACGCAAGGACCGCGAGGCCTACGCGCAGCAGCAGGTCAACGACCTCTGGCGCACGCTGCCCCGCCGCGCCGAGAAGGCCGAGGAAGCGCAGAGCAACCGCCGCTTCCCCGAGGAACCGCAGGAAAACCTGCTGTACTTCGTCGAGAAGAACGCGCCGCTGCTGGAGCCCTGGCAGCGCGAGGTGGTGCGCATCGTGCGCAAGGTGGCGCAGTATTTCTACCCGCAGCGCCAGTCGCAGGTGATGAACGAGGGCTGGGCCACCTTCTGGCACCACAAGCTGCTCAACACCATGTACGACGACGGCCATCTGACCGACGGCGTGATGATCGAGTGGCTCAAGTCGCACACCAACGTGGTCTACCAGCCGCGCGTGGGCGACCGCGGCTACAGCGGCATCAACCCGTATGCGCTCGGCTTCGCGATGTACACCGACATCAAGCGCATCTGCGAGGAGCCGACCGAGGAGGACCGCCAGTGGTTCCCCGAGCTGGCCGGCACGCCGTGGCTGCCGGCGTTCGACCAGGCGATGCGCAACTTCAAGGACGAGAGCTTCATCGGCCAGTACCTCAGCCCCAAGCTGATGCGCGACCTGCGCCTGTTCGCGCTGCACGACGACGACAAGAAGCCCGAGATCGAGGTCAGCGCCATCCACGACGACAGCGGCTACCGGCGGGTGCGCGATGCGCTGTCGAGGCAATACGACCTCGGCTCGCGCGAACCGAACATCCAGGTCTGGAACGTCAACCTGCGCGGCGACCGCTCGCTGACGCTGCGCCACTTCCAGCACCAGGACCGCCCGCTGGCCGACAGCGCCATCGAGGTGCTCAAGCACGTCGCGCGGCTGTGGGGCTTCGCGGTCTTCCTGGAGAGCGTCAACGCCAAGGGCGACGTGACCAAGCGCTGGGGCGTGCCCGCGCCGGCATCGGCCAGCTGAAACCCATCCGCCAATGCAAGCGGCCGACCCGGTGACGGGTCGGCCGCTTGCGTTCGGGCGTTGCCGGTCAGAGGAAGCGTGTCACCGCCAGCATCAGCCCGATCAGCGCCAGCCCGGACACGCCCGCGATGCCCAGCGTGAGCTTCTTCAGCCGATCCTGCATCTGGGCCTGCTCGGCCGCGCGCTCCTGGGTCAGCGTGGTGACGCGGTTCTGCAGCGTGTCCTGGGCCATGCGGTGCTGGGAGAGCAGGTCGCTCAGGTCCTCGACCCGGTTGTGCTCCTGGTCGAGCTGGCGCTGCAGCAGGGCCAGGTCATCGGCCAGCAGCTTTTCGGAGTGGTCGCGGGCATCGGTGTCGGCGCGCACGGCATTGCGCAGCGTCTCCACCTTGACGTTCTGCGCGTCGGCGATGGTCTGCACCCACTCGCAGGCGGTGTCGACGCGGGCCGTGGCCTCCGTCAGCGCCTTCTTGATCTGGGCCTGCAGCTCTTCGCGGGTCTTGCGGCCGTCCTGGGTGGCTTCGGTCACGCGCTGGGTGGTGGCGACCAGGCCATTGCGCACCTCCAGCAGCTGGTTCATCACCTGCTGCATCTCGCCGCTGTGCACGCCCTGGGCCTGTTGGAATTCGGCGAGCGTGGTGTGCGCCTGCTTGACCTTCTGCTGCAGCGTGCGGGTAGCCGTCTGCTGCGAGGACAGGGCGTCCTGCTGGCGCTGGATCTGCTGCGACTGCACCACCGACAGCACGATCAGCTGTCCCAGCGTCTTCGACAGCGCCGACACCTCCAGATCCGAGGTGTCCGGCCGGTGGTCGCCCGCCGCGATGGCCTGCCACAGCGGCTGCAGCGAGTCGTGCATCCCGACCGGCCCGTGGATGCGCTGGAAATCGTCCAGACGCCTGAAGTGGCGCCGGAAGTCGTTGACGATGCCGTCGAAATCCGCGTTCTGCAGGACATCCTGCGGGACGTTGATTTGCGCGATCTGACTGATGATTTCGGACATGGTCGGATTCTAGGAAGACTACCCGCGGATCTTGGACCGATATCAAGGGCAGTTCCGACGCCATCTCCGCGCTTGCTCGGCTCAGATCACGAACCCGGACGCTGAACCACGGCGCACCTCAGCGGTTCACAGCCGTTTCGGCAGATCGCGCCAGGCGATGGCTTGCACGCCCTGTCGTTCGGCACTGTGCGCACCGCCGTAGACCAGCCAGGGCATCTCGGTCGGCGTGTCGGCCAGCGCCTGCCAGCGCCGCAGGGGCCCGAGCCAGTCGCTGGCGAAGGTCGCGCCCGACTTCAGCTCCATCGCTTGCAGGTGCCCATCCCGTTCCCGCAGCAGATCCACCTCCAGCCCGGCCCCATCGCGCCAGAAATACAGATCAGCGGCCTCGCCTCGATGGAAGGCGTGCTTGACGCATTCGGTGACGATCAGCGTCTCGAAGAGCGCGCCGCGCTGGGCATGGGTGCCAAGCGTCTCGGTGCTGCGAATCCCCAGCAGCCACGCCATCAGCCCGGGATCGAGCAGGTAGAGCTTGGGGGTCTTCACCAGTCGCTTGCCGAAGTTGCGGTGGTAGGGCCGCAGCAGCATGACCAGGTAGCTTGCTTCGAGCACTGTCAGCCATTCGCGCGCGGTGACGTGGGTGATGCCGCAGTCGCCGGCCAGCGCACTGAGGTTGAGCAACTGACCCGAGCGGGCTGCGCACAAGCGCAGGAACCGCTGGAACAGCGACAGGTCGCGCACCGCCAGCATCTGGCGCACATCGCGTTCGACATAGGTCGCCACGTAGTTCGCGAGCCAGTCGCCCGGGGTCAGGTCGCGGTGGTGCAGTGGCGGATACAGCCCGCGCCACAACACCTCGTCGAGCGAGCTGGGCAGCCGTCCTGCCGCCTCCAGCTCTCCCATCGAGAACGGCAGCAACTGCACCAGCCCGACCCGCCCGGCCAGCGACTGCGTCAGCCCGGACACCAGCCCCGGCTGCTGCGAGCCGGTCAGCACGAAGTCGCCCATGCGCTGGCGGGTGTCCACCAGCCCCTGCAGGTACGAGAACAGGGCTGGACAGCGCTGGATCTCGTCAAGCACGGCGCCATGGGCGTCGAATCGGGCCAGAAAGCGGCGCGGATCGGCGGTGGCGAACTCGCGCTCGTCCGGGTCTTCCAGCGAGACGTAAGGCTTGTCCGGAAACACCGCACGCGCCAGCGTGGTCTTGCCGGACTGGCGTGGGCCGGTGATCGCGACGATGGGGAAACCGCGGGCGAGGCGGGTGGCGGTGGCGGCTGCGGTGCGGGGGATCAGGGCGGCGGGCATGGTCGCCGGATTGTGGCAGGCAACCCGTGCAGATTGAAGATTGAAACTTCAATCTGCACAGTCCGAATCACAACGCGAAGATCTTCCCCGGATTCATGATGTCCTTCGGATCCAGCGCCCGCTTGATCTCCCGCATCAGCCCGACCGCCGCCGGCCCGGCCTCGTCGAGCAGGAAGCCCATCTTGTGCAGCCCGATGCCGTGCTCGCCGCTGCAGGTGCCTTCCATGCGCAGCGTGCGTTCCACCAGCCGGTGGTTGAGCGCCTCGGCGAGCACGCGTTCGGCGGGCTGTGCGGGGTCGATCAGGTAGCCGAAGTGGAAGTTGCCGTCGCCGACGTGGCCGACGAGGAAGTAGGGCAGGCCGGAGGCGTCCACATCCGCCACCGACTCGGCGATCAGCTCTGCCAGCCGCGAGATCGGCACGCACGCATCCGTGGACATCGCCCGGCAGCCCGGTCGGCTCTGGATCGCGGCGAAGTAGGCGTGGTGGCGGGCGGTCCACAGCCGGGTGCGCTCTTCCGGGGTCGAGGCCCATTCGAAGGACTCGCCGCCGTGGTCGGCCGCGAGTTCCTGCACCGTCTGCGCCTGCTCGGCCACGCTGGCGGGCGTGCCGTGGAACTCCATCAGCAGCATCGGCGCTTCCCGCAGCGTGAGCTTGCTGTGGCGGTTGACCATGCTGACCGTGTTGCCGTCGATCAGCTCGCAGCGCGCGATCGGCACGCCCATCTGGATGAGCGCGATCGTCGTCTGCACCGCCGCGTCGATGCTCGGGAAATGGCAGATCGCCGCCGACACCGCCTCGGGCAGCGGGTAGAGCTTGAGCGTGATCTCGGTCATCACGCCGAGCGTGCCCTCGCTGCCGACGAAGAGCCGCGTCAGGTCGTAGCCGGCGCTGGACTTGCGCGCCCGCGTGCCGGTGCGTACCCACTCGCCCTGCGCGTTGACCACTCCAAGACCGAGCACGTTCTCGCGCATGGTGCCGTAGCGCACAGCGTTGGTGCCCGATGCCCGCGTGGCCGCCATGCCGCCGATGGACGCATCCGCACCGGGGTCGATCGGGAAGAACAGGCCGGTGTGGCGGATCTCGTTGTTGAGCTGCATCCGAGTCACGCCGGCCTGCACGGTGACGGTCAGGTCTTCCGGGTTCAGCCTGAGGATGCGGTTCATGCGCGACAGGTCCAGGCTCAGCCCGCCCTGCACGGCCAGCAGGTGCCCCTCCAGCGAGGAGCCGACGCCGAAGGGGATCACCGGCACCGCATACTGGTCCGCCAGCTTCACCGCCGCCATCACGTCCTCGTTCGACTCGCAGTAGACGACCGCTTCCGGCGGCGGCACGTCGTAGGTGGACTCGTCGCGGCCGTGTTGTTCGCGCACCGCCTGCGCGGTCGAGCAGCGCGCGCCGAAGCGGGCCTGCAGCGCCTGCAGCATCTCGGCCGGCATCCGGCGGGGGGCGATCACGGGACGCCAGTCGGCGTGGAGCGGGGCGTTCATGCGGGGTGTCTCCGGGCTTGTCTGCAGTGAGGCGATGATGATGCCTGCACCCACGCTGGTTTCCCTCGTGTCCGGGCTCTATCCGGCGCTGGCCGACAGCCCGCCGCCCGGCTGGGAGCAGGATCTGGCCGCGCTGCTCGGCCGCGGCCCGGTGCTGCACATCACCCACCAGCAGCTCGCCGACGAACTCGGCACCGTGCGCGAGATGGTGACCCGGCTGCTCAAGCGCTTCGAGCAGGCGGGCTGGGTGGCGCTGGGGCGGGAGCGGGTGCAGTTGCTGGACGCCGTCGCCTTGCGGGCGGCGGCGTCGCAGGCGACCGAGGTTCAGCGCTTGAGCAGGTAGAACTCCAGGCCACTCGCGTCCGACTGGGCGTTGCCGGTCTGCACCAGCATCACCAGCTTGTCGTCGGCGGCATGGAAGATCTGCCGGCCGTAGGCGGTGACACCGTACACCGTGGGCAGCGGCGCGTCGGCTGCCGGGAACAGCAGCGAGCCGGTGTAGCGCTTGTAGACCGACGGGTAGGTGACGACCGTGCTCCAGGAAGGGCTGGTCGTTGCCAGCGCGACCGCTTCCTGTGCCGTGGCCGAGTGGCTCACCGAGACCACCGTGCTGCCCAGCGTGCCGGCGTAGGTCAGGTCGGCGGTGCGGAAGTAGCTGCCAGCCGCGGTGAAGAGCAGCGTCTGGTCGGCCGACAGCCAGAACGGCGCGCCCATCGCGTAGTCGCCCCAGTACGGCGAGCCCTGCGACGTGCCGAGCAGGCCGGTAGCTGGATCGACCGTGTAGCCGTAGATCTGCGACGGCGACAGCCCCAACGAGATCGTGAACACCTTGCCGGCGCCGCTGGCCAGGATGGCGCGGGTCGTGCCGTAGATCGAGGCGAAGCTGTTGAGCGTCTGCACGGTCGTGCCCGTGCGTCCGTCCAGCACGGTGAAGCCGGGCGTTACCCACTGCCCGCCGGTCTGGCCCGTCAGGTAGACGAGGCCCGCGTCGGACACCAGCGCCTCGGTCTGCGAGCCGCCGGTGCTGCTCGAATGCAGCAACGTGGCGGTCGGCAGGTCGATCAGGCTGACCGCGCCTTCGTGCAGCACGGCGGCGAGCCGTCCGTCCGGGCTCAGGTTCAGTCCCTTTACCGCGGTCGGCAATGCGATGGCGGTGTCGGTCGCCGCGGTCGGATCGACCAGGTGCAGCGTGTTCGGCGTGCTGCTGACGATGGCGGCCAGGCCCAGCGACTTGCTGTAGGCGGCCATCAGCGGGGTGTAGGCGAGCTGCACCGTGCCCGGCACCGGCACGATGGCCGTGACGGTCAGGCCCGCGATGCTGCTGACGGCGCCTTCGGTCACGGTGACGGTGAGGTAGTAGGTGCCGGCGACATCGGGCGTGAACGACAGGGCGGCGCTGGTCGGGCTGGCGGTGGTGGCGGTGGAGCCGCTCGGGCGTGCATCGATCGACCACTGGAAGCCCAGCGGCCGTCCGCTCTGGCTCACGCTGGCCGCGGCCGAGGCGGTGATGGGCTGGCCGGCGAGCACGCCGATCTGCGTGCGGTCCAGCGCGGCGACTGGCGGGTAGTTGCCCACGTAGACGGTCACCGACTGGGAGGAGATGCGGCCACCACTGTCGGTGACCAAGAGCTGGATCTGGTAGACCCCGTCCAGGTCCGGCGTGAAGGTGGTGTCGGCCTGCGCGGTCTGCGCGATCGACGCGGTGCTGCCGGCGGGCCGGGAGAGCATCCCCCAGCGGTAGTCCAGCGCACCGCCGTTCGGGTCGTAGCTGCCGCTGCCGCGCAGCGTGACCGGCATCCCGGCCGAGGAGGCCAGCGACGGCGCCGAGACCCGCGCAACGGGCAGGGCGTAGCCGGTGACGACAGCGGTCACGCCGGGCAGCACGTTGAGGGTCGTCGTGTACTGGCTGGAAACGCCGGTGGCGCTGTCGAGCAGCGTGGTGCGGATCAGGTAGGTGCCGGCCACATCGGGCACGAGGCTGACGAGCGTGCCGCTGGTGGCCGACAGCGCTGCGGTGCTGGTCCCCGGGCGGGACAGCAGCTGCCACGACGCCGTGGTGGTGGCGCTGTTCGGGATGCTGCTGCCGCTGGTGTCGAGCAGGACGAGGTTGCCGACGGCGGCACCGAGTGTGCTGCTGCCGCCCACCGGCGTCACGCTGGCGGCGACGGCCACCACGGGCGCCTGCGCCGTGGCGGTGTAGACGAAGACCACGTCGGAGAACTGGCCGGCGACGTTGGTCCCGCGCGCCCGCACCTGGTAGGTGCCGGCGACGTCGGCGGTGAAGTAGGTGAGGGTGCCGCTGGTGGTCAGCGCGGCCTTGCTGCCCGCGGGCTGCTGCAGCATCTGCCAGCCCACGGCGACCGCGCCGCCGCTCGGGTCGGTGGTGCCGGCGGTGTCGAGCGACACCATCGAGCCGACCGCCAGCGTCTGCGCCGGTCGGGTTTCCGAGATGCCCTTGAAGACGACGGTGCCGGTGATGGTGACGACGGGGGCGCCCTGGCTGGCCACGAGCGTGGCGGTCTGGCGCGTGGTGCGGCCCTGCGCATCGGTCACGTCGAGCGCGACGACATAGCTGCCGGGCACATCGGGGGTGAATGCGGTCCGGGCATCGGCCAGGCGGGCAGGATCGATGGCGGCCGCGCTGCCGGCGGGCCGGGAGGTCAGCGTCCAGGCGTAGGCGATCTGCGTGCCGGCGACGGTGCTGCCGCTGCCATCCAGCGTGACCTCGCTGCCCAGCGCGAGCTGCAGCGTGAGGGCATTGGCCGACAGAGTGCGCGCCGAGGTCTGGATCACGGTGGACGGCGGGCCGTCCGAGGTGCCACCCCCGCCGCCACAACCCGTCAGGACCAGGGTCAGGGCGAGCAGCCACCAGACCCAGCGTTGCATTGATTGACGCATGACCACTCCTTGTTGCCTGCCGGCATTCATTCCTGACACTGTCGTACCGCGCAGTGCGCCCGGTG
Source organism: uncultured Sphaerotilus sp. (assembly GCF_963924895.1). Classification (NCBI taxonomy): domain Bacteria; kingdom Pseudomonadati; phylum Pseudomonadota; class Betaproteobacteria; order Burkholderiales; family Sphaerotilaceae; genus Sphaerotilus; species uncultured Sphaerotilus sp. The sequence continues at coordinate 60,753 of NZ_CAWURG010000024.1, read as the reverse complement.
CATTGGAAATGCGCGCGGCTTGAGCGCGCTCAAGCACCAGGATTTCGGTGTCTCTGTGTGATCTTGGTCACAGATTACGAGTGTCAGCAGGGACACACTGGCCTCAACCGGCGAAGGCGCCGGCGGTTTTGCTTCAGGAGACTCGCATGAAAGTCAATGTCGGCGGTTCGGACCGCATCCTGCGCATCGTGGTCGGGCTGATCCTGATCCTGCTGGCGCTGTCGGGCCAGATCGGGGCCTGGGGCTGGATTGGCGTGGTGCCGCTGGCCACGGGGCTGTTCCGGATGTGTCCGCTGTACTCGATGCTCGGCATGAATACGTGCCCGATGACGCAAAAATAGGGCGTCCGTTCCTGGCGCTTGTGGGCGCTGCAGGCAGAATCCGGCGCCGGCAGTGGGGGCGAATCCGGTACGGTACCGGGTGCTTTCCGCGGCCATGAACTGGTCGTCTGCCCATGCCTGCTTGTGCGTCTGCTTCCCTCCGCGTGCTGCGGCCGCTGAATCTGCTCCTGTCGGCGGCATGGCTGCTGGCCTCTGGCGCCGCATCGGCCCAGGCCGTGTGGCGCATCGACGGGGCGGCCGGGGTTCTGACGGACAGCGGCGCCGGCCGATCCACCGGCTGGCGGGTGTCCGCCGGGGTCGAGATGCCGCTGGGACGCAGTGGATGGGCGGCCGGGCCGGTGCTCGGGTTCGCCGACTTCGGGGACACCGCCGAAGGTCCGTTCGTGCAACGCAACCACCGCCACACCAGCGGCCCGTTTGTCGGGCTGCAGGTCGCGCTGCCGGTGCTGGAGGGCTGGCAGGCGCGGGCGCGTGTCGGCTTCGGTCAGTGGCAGACGACGCTGCGCACGACGGTCAACGGCGCCGAGGCCTACCAGGCGAGCGAGCGCCATGTCGGGCCGCTGCTCGGCGCCGGGCTGTCGTGGCAGTGGTCACCGGCTCTGGCGCTGACGGCGGCGGTCGATGTGGGCCAGCACCGCTTCGACGGACTGCCTACGGTGCGGCCGGCGCTGTGGTCGCTGGGGCTGTCGGCGACTTTCTGAGGGCGGCTCGTTTCTTGCGCAGGTCTGGGTTTGCGCACCAGCCCGCACGGCGACTATGCGCGCCCGCTGCCCAAGGTCTACGACGGCTGGGCGGCGCCGCTGGGCTGGTGAATGGCGCTGCGGGTGCGGGAGTCGCTCTTCAACCGCCCTGCACGTTCTGCTTGCGCCACGCCCGCTCGAAGGGCAGCCGCCAGGCGTGCGGCGCGATGAGCTGGTGCACCGGCTTCGGCCCCCACGAACCAGCCGCACCGGCGGCGGGGCTTCGAGCAGCGGCGTCGAGACTTCCCACAGCCGCTCGATGCCCTCGGCGGTGGTGAACAGCGTCCGGTCGCCGCGCATCGCGTCCAGGATCAGCCGCTCGTAGGCCTCCAGCACCTCGCCGGCCAGCCCCGTGTCGGTCATGGCGAACTGCAGGCTCGGCTTGTCCAGCCGCATTCCCGGCCCTGGTCGCTTGCCGTAGAAGGACAGCGACATCTTCGACGCGTCGGCCAGGTCGAAGGTCAGGTGGTCCGGTCCCTGTGACCCCACGCCCGAGCCCGGCGGGAACATGCTCTTCGGCGGCTCGCGGAAGGCGATCGAGATGATGCGCTGTCCCTCCGCCAGCCGCTTGCCAGTGCGCAGGTAGAAGGGCACGCCCGCCCAGCGCCAGTTGTCGATGTGGCACTTCAGCGCGATGAAGGTTTCGGTGTCCGAGTCCGGGTCGACGCCTTCCTCGCTGCGGTAGCCGCTGTACTGCCCGCGCACCACGTCGCCCGGCTGGGCCAGATCGGTGCCGCAGGGCTTCCCCATCACGATGCGCGAGCGCTCGACCAACCCGGCCGCGCCCAGCATGTGCACCGCTGGGAGCGCCGCGTTCGACGGGCGGTGCGGAAACCGTCGGTGTCGATGTCGTCCAGCGACACGCCGATGATCCGGCAGCCGGGGATGAAGCCGGCGCTGGAGAGGTGGAACAGGCCAGGCAGCAGCTTGCGCTTCGCCAGGTCACCGGTTGCGCCGAACAGGACGACGACCTGCGGAAACCGCGGACCGACGCCGGGAGGAATCTTGGCCACTGGGTACCTCGACTGGTGGAGTTGGAAAACAGGCAAGCGTCGCACGGATGCACGGAGACCGCAGACGCAATTGCCGGACCATGCCACTCCAGCGGGTGGGCCTGCGAGGTGGCCGCCTTCAGCAAAGGCTCATCATGTGAGCCACCACCCTGCCGCGCCAAGATTGTGAATTGCGCGTGCAAGTCCTTGATTCGAAAAGAATTTTTTCAGATGTCGTCAAGTTGAATTGCAGAGACTGCACTGGCTTCTGCCATTTGATCCCTGCCTAGGATGGCGGCTCGGACCGTGAAACGTCCTGACCGCCCCCATCCCGGAGCGGTCTCAACCGGAGTACGTCATGAAGAAGACCCTCATTGCCCTCGCCCTGACCCTCGGCAGCGCCACTGCGGCGCTGGCCGCCGACATCGTCGAGACCGCCGTGCAGGCGGGCAGCTTCAAGACCCTGGTGGCGGCCGTGCAGGCGGCCGGTCTGGTGGACACGCTCAAGGGCCCCGGACCCTTCACCGTGTTCGCGCCCACCGACGAAGCCTTCGCGAAGGTGCCCAAGGAGGCGCTGGACGCCCTGCTCAAGGACAAGGCCGCACTGACCAAGGTGCTGACCTACCACGTCGTGCCCGGCAAGGTGATGGCCGCGGATGTCAAGGCGGGCAAGGTCCGGACCGTGCAGGGCCAAGAGCTGACCCTGGCCACGACGGGTGGTGTGATGGTCGACAACGCCCGTGTCACCGCTGCCGATGTGGTGGCGAGCAATGGGGTGATCCACGTCATCGACACGGTCGTGATGCCGCGCTGAGCGGGCTGCGGCGGGGGGGCGCCGGTCGGTCGGTCAGTCGAAGACCGGCACCACCCCGTCCTTCAGCGTGCGCCGCCGGGCCTCGTAGTCGGGCATCACGGCCCGCACGATGGCCCAGAAGGCCGGGCTGTGGTTCATCTCGCGCAGGTGGGCGAGTTCGTGCACCACGACGTAGTCGAGCGTGGCGAGCGGAAAGTGGACCAGGCGCCAGTTCAGCCGCACGCTGCCGTCGCTGCTGGCGCTGCCCCAGCGGGTGCGGGCGGAACTCAGGCGCAGCTGGCGCACCCGCACGTCCATACGGGCCGCGTGGTGCGCGATGCGGGCCTCGAACAGCGCGCGGGCCTGCAGCTGCAGCCAGCGCTGCACGGCGTCGCGGATCTGCTCGGGCGTGGCGCCGGGCGGCAGGCGCAGGTGCAGCGTGCGGGGCTGGCCGAGGTGGGCCTGCGGCTCCTGCAGCACGGAGCGGGTCAGCGTGCCCGTCGTGCGGATCACCAGGTCTTCGCCGAGGTAGGGCAGGCGTGCGCCGTCGCGCCAGTCGATGCGCGCCGCGTCGAGCTGCACCAGGCGCTGGCCCTGCTCGGCGAGCTTGCGCAGGATCCAGTCCGCCTTGAGCTGCACGGCGCCGTCGATCTGCGGCTGGCTGACCCAGCGTGGCGCGCTCACCGCCAGCCCGCGCGGGCCGACGACAAAGCCGATGGTGCGCCGCGTGGCGCGCTTGAGCAGGTAGCCCAGGTGCAACTCGCCAAGCACCAGCTCGCGGTTGGCTTCGACCGGCCGCAGCAGGGCCTCGGAGTGGGCGAGCCCGGTGTCGGCGGTGGAGCGTGGAGACACGGGCACGGTCCGCTGCCGGTCAGCCCTGCGGTGTGGTGGTGTAGGCCTCGGGGTCGAGGCGGCGCATCTCGGACTCGATCCAGGCCTCGATCTCGCGCATCAGGTCGTCGGGACGGCGGCCCTGCGGGTTGATCGGGCGGCCGATGGAGATGTCGATCGTGCCCGGGCGCAGCAGGAAGCTCTTGCGCGGCCAGCAGCGCGCCGAGGTCACGGCGATCGGCACCAGCGGGGTCTTCGTCGTCACCGCCAGCCGCGAGGCGCCGGTCTTGTACTCGCCCTGGCTGCCGCGCGGGGTGCGCGTGCCTTCGGGGAACATGATCATCCAGGTGCCCTGGGCCATGATCCGGGTGCCCTGCTCGACGACCTTGCGCCACGCGTCCGAGCCGCGGCCACGGTTGATGTGGACCATGTCCAGCCGGCCGATGGCCCAGCCGAAGAAGGGGATGTAGAGCAGCTCGCGCTTGAACACATAGGCCAGCGGGTGCGGCATCAGCGCGGGGAAGGCGAAGGTTTCCCAGGTCGACTGGTGCTTCGGGACCAGGATCACCGAGGCGGTGCCGTCGGCCGCGGTCGGCACGTGTTCCATGCCCTGCACGCGCCAGTGCACGCCGCAGATCCACTTCGCGCCCAGGATCGCCACCTTGAGCCAGCCCGCGCACAGCCAGTACAGCGGCGCGCCGCGCGTGAACGCCGAGGCGAGCACGGCCACCAGACTCCAGGGAATCACGGTGACGATGAGCCAGAGCAGGAAGACGGCAGAACGCAAGTAGATGAGCATGGACGAAGGGATCGGTTCAGGAAGGAGCACCGCCACCCGCCAGGCGCTTGCCCTCGGCGCGGGCGTCGCTGTGTTTCTTGCGTTCGGCGCCGAGCAGCGCGTCGGCGAAGGCGGCGAGGCTGGCGTGCACCGTCAGACCGGGGATCTGGTCGCGCAGCGCCTGCACGCCGGCCTCGTCGAGCGCGGCGGCCTTGCCGGTGCGCACCAGGTGCGGCGCACAGCCGACGGCGGTGGCCGCCTGCAGGTCGCGCAGCGTGTCGCCGACGGCGGGCACGGCCTGCATGTCGTCCAGCCCGAAACGTGACTGGATGTCCTCGAACAGCCCCGGCAGCGGCTTGCGGCAGCGGCACTCGTCTTCCGGCGCGTGCGGACAGAAGAACACCGCGTCCACCCGGCCGCCCAGCGGCGCGAGCAGCGCGTTCATCTTCAGGTGCATCTCGTTGAGCGTGTACATGTCGAACAGCCCGCGCCCGAGGCCGGACTGGTTGGTCGCGACGACCACATGCCAGCCCGCCTGGTGCAGCTTCGCGATGGCCTCCAGCGCCCCCGGGATCGGCACCCATTCGTCCGCGGACTTGACGTAGTCGTCGCTGTCCTCGTTGATGGTGCCGTCGCGGTCGAGGACGACCAGCCGGATGGCGCTGCGCTCGCCCATGTCAGCTCGCCAGCCGGGACAGGTCGGCCACACGGTTCATCGCGCCGTGCAGCGTCTTCAGCAGGCCGAGGCGGTTGGCGCGCAGGGCGGGGTCTTCGGCGTTGACCATCACGTCGTCGAAGAAGGCGTCCACCGGGGCCTTCAGCGCGGCGAGGGCCTGCAGGCTGGCGGCGTATTCGCCCTGCTCGAACAGCGTGTCGGCCTGCGGCTGCACCGACTGCAGCGCGGCGGCCAGCGCCTGCTCGGCGGCGTCCTGCAGCAGCGCGGCGTCGATCTTTGCCTCGACCGTGCCCTCGGCCTTCTTCAGGATGTTGCCGATGCGCTTGTTGGCCGCGGCCAGCGAAGCGGCTTCCGGCAGCGCCGAGAAGGCGCGCACGGCGGCCAGGCGGCGCGGGATGTCGCCCAGGCGGCTCGGTGCCAGCGCGAGCACGGCGTCCACCTCCTGCGCGCTGTAGCCCTGTTCGCGCAGCGACACCGACAGGCGGTCGGCGAAGAAGGCGCGCAGCGGCGTGCTCGGGTCGGTGATGCGCTCGCCGAAGGCGGGCAGGGCGGCCTGGATCAGCGCGTCCAGGTCCAGCGGCAGGTTGTTCTCGACCAGGATGCGGATCACGCCCAGCGCGTGGCGGCGCAGCGCGAAGGGGTCCTTGTCGCCGGTCGGCAACTGCCCGATGCCGAACAGGCCGACCAGCGTCTCCAGCTTGTCCGCCAGCGCCACGACCGTGCCGGTGTGGTTGCGCGGCAGCGCGTCGCCAGCGAAGCGCGGCTTGTAGTGGTCCTCGATGGCGATGGCCACGCCATCGCGCAGGCCCTCATGGCGTGCGTAGTAGCCGCCCATGATCCCCTGCAGCTCCGGGAACTCGCCGACCATGTCGGTCAGCAGGTCGGTCTTGGCCAGCAGCGCGGCCTGCTGCACCTTGCTGTCGAGCACCTTGAAGTGGTCCTCGGCGTCCACCGTGAACGGCAGCGTCGCCATGCTGAGCTGCTGCACGATGGCGTGGCCGATGGCGCGCACACGCTCGGCCCGTTCACCCTGCGTGCCCAGCTTGCCGTGGTAGACGACCTTGGACAGGCCCTCGACCCGGGAGGCCAGCGTCTTCTTGCGGTCCTGGTCGAAGAAGAACTTGGCGTCGGCCAGCCGCGGGCGCACCACACGCTCGTTGCCCTGGATCACCGCGCTCGGGTCCGCCGGGCTGATGTTGCTGACGATCAGGAACTTGTGGGTCAGCTTGCCGTGGCTGTCCAGCAGCGGGAAGTACTTCTGGTTCGCCTTCATCGTCAGGATGAGGCACTCCTGCGGCACGGCCAGGAACTCCGCCTCGAACTGGCAGGTCAGCACGTTCGGCCGCTCGACCAGCGCGGTGACCTCGTCCAGCAGCGCGTCGTCGTCGATCGGCTTCAGGCCTTCCTTGGCGGTCGCGGCGGTGAGCTGGCGCACGATTTCGCTGCGGCGGGCGTCGAAGCCGGCGATCACGGCGCCTTCGCTGGCGAGCTGCTCGGCGTAGGTGTCGGCATGGCGCAGCGTGACGGTTGGGTGCGCGGCCTCGAAGCGGTGGCCGGTGGTCGTGCGGCCGGCGGTCAGGCCGAGCGTCTGGATGTTCACCACGTCATCGCCGTGCAGCGCGACCAGCCCGTGGGCAGGGCGCACGAAATTCACGCTCGACCAGCCATCGGCGAGCTGGTAGGTCATGACCTTCGGGATCGGCAGCTTGCGCAGGGCTTCATCAAGTGCGCTTTGAAGACCAACGACCAGAGACGTACCTTTAGCCAAACTGCGGAGATAAACGGCCTCGGCTTTGCCGTCCGATTGCACGATTAGCTCGTCCGGACCATCTTGGCAATTCGGCCAGTTGTCTGCCAGATTCGGCCGCCCCTCTTTGGCGAGGCGCTTCTTCAGTGCGTCAGTTGCTTTGCCTTCTTTGATGGCGACAGCGAGCGGCATCAGCTTGACTTCGACAGGCGAATCCTGGGCCGTCGATGACACGGACTGGATATGCACCGCGAGGCGGCGCGGCGACGCGAACGGCGTCACCACCGCATCGGCACTGGCCAGACCGCTGGCCTTCAGCGAGGCGGCCAGCGTGCCGGCGAAGGACTCGCCCAGCTTCTTCAGCGCCTTGGGCGGGAGTTCTTCGACGAAGAGTTCAACGAGGAGGTTCTTGGTATCGATGCTCATGGTCGTGATATTCACTGGTGCGCCGCTGCATGGGACATTATTTGCTGAGGCGTTGTCTCAGAGGGGCCTGATCGAGGATCTCGATGAGATCGCCTCGGCGGAAGGTGGCAGAAAGGCGTTGCAGCGACACGGAACCCTTGCCGTAGAGCTGGTTCAATGCTTGCTGAATGTCCTTCTGGGCAAAATCGGCGTAGCGTTCACCTTTCTCCAGCAGCATTGACTTCGCCTGACTGAAATTCTGGTGCGTGATTTGCTCCGGATTTTCTAGGCCCAGGTCTCGCAGCAGATATTGAGCTGAACGCATGGCAAGAAAACAGGACGCATATGCGATGAAATCGGGTGCGTCTGGCGCGGGTCTTTTACGGCGGTTTTCTGCCACGCGATAGACCAGCACGGCGATCACCAACTGCGCGCCTGAAAGTTTCGTCGAAAAAATACGGTCGTACAACTTGCCAAAGTGTTCGCGGGCTAAAAACTTCGCCTGATGGGGAAGCTTTCGCCAGACTGCCAGCACTGCTTCGGCGGCGACACTGCTGGTGATGTCCTCCGGGCGTGTCGGGCCATCGGTTCGTTTGCGCCGATAGGTGTACCCCAGTTCGGCAACCGAGAGGTCGAGGCGGCGCTGCACCGCATCATTGGCACGCAGGTCACGCAGATCGACTGGATTCTGGCTGTTGGTCGCATAGGTGACCTTGCTGACGAAGTCGGTGCGTTCGTCTTGCAATTCGTACAGTCGCAGCAGCACGAACGCTTGGTCGAGGTGGTCCTGGCTTGCCAGATCGAGGTCAGCCAGAACCCGCGCGATCGTGTTGGAGGTCTGCCCGCCGTTGATGATCTGCAGACCTTCGACCCGCACCTGATAATCTGTCCCTTGCAAGGCATTATAGGAAAACTTCGAGCAAGTCAGCGTGATGCCATTGTTGTAGAAATAAAAATGGCCGCGCTCTGCAGGATCAAGCAAGGTGGCGCGGATGCCTTCGTTGACCCGATTGCCACTCAGTCCGAGGTAACGCCGGATATTGCGTTCGAGCAGTTTTTCTCCGTGGCGCTGCACCAAGGCCGCCAGTTCCATCAATCCAATCTTTCCGACCAGAACGCGGCTGAAATCGAAATCCTCGACCAATGCTTTCCCTGACAGACGCAGGGTTTCATTGACGGGTTTGGTGGACTGCATGATGCCCACCAGTGTGTCATGGTTAACATGTTCCAGGGTGACCTGATCACCCAGATCGGCGCGCTGGAGATGGGCTTGTGCAAGGTCGGTCCACCGCTGGCCGTTGTTGCAGAGGATGACCCTGACACGGGGGAGCAATCCATCCCGGACACGGGAGCGGATATCTTCCACACGAACGGCAAGGCGTTTGTTGAGTGTGATCGCCGACGCTGGATCGAACAGGTAGCGTGCAGCAGTCAAGGCTTTCTGGACGCCGTCTTCCGGGAAATTGGCTTGGCCTTCCAGCTTGCGCTTGTATTTCCCTTGGAACAAGGTGACCAAGAATTCCCCATCCTGCTCCGGGCCGACATGAATGCCGTCAACACCGAAATCGTTGCCACCTTCCGTCAGTGCGTCCAATCCCTCATCCAGATCAAGATCAAGCAGCATTTGCATGACCAGCAGCACGAAGGCGGCCGACACAGCCTTCTCATCGGACAGCGTGCCCAAGCACTCCTGCAGCGATTGGCGCTGCTCGGTGGCCAGTTTGTTGACACGCTGGTCAATGATGGATGCGTTGAGGTTCATGCCAGTGTTGATTTTCAGGCTGGCGTGAGCTTGGTCAGGATCTCGTCCGCCCAGGCCTTGGGTGCCATCGGGAAGCCCAGGCGCTTGCGGCTATCGAGGTAGGCGGCGGCCACGGCGCGGGCGAGGTTGCGGATGCGGCCGATGTAGGCGGCGCGCTCGGTCACCGAGATGGCACCGCGGGCGTCCAGCAGGTTGAAGGTGTGCGCGGCCTTGAGCACCTGCTCGTAGGCGGGCAGGGCGAGCTGCTGCGCCATCAGGTGCTGCGCGTTGCCTTCGTGCGCGCCGAAGGCGTGCAGCAGGAACTCGACGTTGCTGTGCTCGAAGTTGTAGGTACTTTGTTCGACCTCGTTCTGGTGGAACACGTCGCCGTACTTCAGGTCGGCCGCGCCGTTGGTGCCCTTGGCGTAGACGAGGTCGTAGACGTTCTCGACGCCCTGCAGGTACATCGCCAGCCGCTCCAGCCCGTAGGTGATCTCGCCGGTGATGGGCTTGCAGTCGATGCCGCCGACCTGCTGGAAGTAGGTGAACTGCGTCACTTCCATGCCGTTCAGCCAGACTTCCCAGCCCAGGCCCCAGGCGCCGAGCGTGGGGTTCTCCCAGTCGTCCTCGACGAAGCGGATGTCGTTCTTCTTCAGGTCGAAGCCGAGTGCTTCCAGCGAGCCGAGGTACAGCTCCAGGATGTTGGCCGGCGCGGGCTTGAGCACGACCTGGTACTGGTAGTAGTGCTGCAGGCGGTTCGGGTTCTCGCCGTAGCGACCGTCCTTGGGGCGGCGGCTCGGCTGGACATAGGCGGCCTTCCAGGGCTCGGGGCCGAGGGCGCGCAGGAAGGTGGCGGTGTGGCTGGTGCCGGCGCCGACTTCCATGTCGTAGGGCTGCAGCAGCGCACAACCCTGGGCGTCCCAGTATTCCTGAAGGCGAAGAATGATTTGCTGGAAGGTCAGCATGGTGGTGGGCAGCTTGGAGGACGAGGGAGGGCGTGGAGGGCTTGGACTTGTTTGGCGTGAATTCTAGGCGCCAGGGTGGGGCTGGTCCTGCAGTGCGGCCAGCTGCGCCGGCGTGCCGACGTTTTCCCAGCGTCCGACACCCGCTTCCAGCCCGATCCGGCCCGCCGCGACGCCGTCGATCAGCAGCGGCCCGAGGGCTGCGCGCCGGCCGGCGGGCAGCCCCGCGCAGAGCGTCGGCCGCATCAGCGCGAAGTTGGCATAGGTGACCCGTTTGCCGGCGAGGTCGAAGTCGCCACGCAGGTGGTAGGGCGGGTTCGGCACGACCCAGAGCCGGGCGTCCTGGCCGCTGGCGAGGAAGTCGTCCACACGGGCCTGGTCGAAGCGGAAGTCCGGCGCCCAGATGTCGCCCGAGACGACCCAGAAGGCGTCGCGGCCGTCGGCGCAGAGCCAGTCCTGCACGGTGGCGATGCCGCCGGCGGTTTCCAGCGCGCCGCCGAAGTCGCGGCCTTCGTGCGAATAGCGGATGGCCAGACCGAAGCGCGATCCGTCGCCGAGTACGGCGGGGAAGCGGTCTTCGAGCCACGCGGTGTTGACAACGACCTCGCGCACGCCGCCGCGGGCGAGCGCCAGCAGGTGCCACTCGATCAGCGGCCGTCCGAAGACCGGCAGCAGCGGCTTCGGCGTGGTGTCGGTCAGCGGGCGCATGCGCTCGCCACGGCCCGCGGCGAGCACGATGGCGCGCGGCGGCAGGGAGGGGGGGGTGGAGGTATTCACGGGCTCCGGAGTGTAGAGCCCGCTGCGGCGTCCGGGGCCTGCGCCCGCGGGGTTGCCGCGCTGTCTGTCAGGCCGCGCCCCCCAGCCCGATGGGGGCCGGCGCGGTGCGCACGATGCGGCTGAAGAGCTGTTCGTATTCCGCCGACGGCGGGTGGCCGGTCAGCGGGTCGCGGTTGTCGCTGAAGGCCTCGTCGAGCACAGCCCAGTCCGCCGGCTCCAGCACCTGCTGCGCCAGCGGCAGCACGATCTCCTCTTCGAGCTGCATGTGCTTCAGGTAGAACGACAGGTAGCGCTCCGCCGCCTGCTCGAACCCGTCGCGGCGGCTCTCGCCCAGCATCTCCCAGGACAGCAGCGTGTGCTCCAGATCGCGGATCGCCCGTTCGCCGGCGCCGTGGTCGCGGTCGAGCTTGTCGAGGATCTCGGCGGCGCTGTCGCTGCGTTGGCGGATCAGCGGGAACAGCAGGTCGGTCTCCTTGCGGTGGTGCAGCCGCTCGGGGAATTCGTCGATGTAGAACAGCATTGCGCGCAGCACGTCGAAGCGCACGGGCGTGCCGTCCTGGCGGTGCTGGCGCAGCAAGAGGTGCAGCGAGCTGAGCATGGCGCCGAGCGCCTGGTGCTCCTCGCGGATGATGCGGATGGCGGTCGGGGTGGGCAGCGTGGACATGGGAAGCAACTCCTGGGCGGTGGCCGTGTCGGCCCGTTCCGGCAGCGTCGCAGCTTCGCGCCCGGCCGGGTTGACGGGAGTCAAGGGATGATTCAGCGGGCTGTCTGGCGCTGCCGTTTAAAATCCTCGATTCGCCCTCCCGACCACACCTACTCTGCTTGTGTCCATGGCCGCCACACCTGTTTCCCTTTCTTCCTCGATGGCCAACGCCATCCGCGCACTGGCCATGGACGCCGTGCAACAAGCCAACTCCGGCCACCCCGGCGCCCCGATGGGCATGGCCGACATCGGTGTGGCGCTGTGGAAGCGTCACCTCAAGCACAACCCGGCCAACCCGCAGTGGGCCGACCGCGACCGCTTCGTGCTGTCGAACGGCCACGGCTCGATGCTGGTCTACGCGCTGCTGCACCTGACGGGCTACGCGCTGTCGCTGGACGACCTGAAGGCCTTCCGCCAGATGCACAGCAAGACGCCGGGCCACCCGGAAGTCGGCGTGACGCCTGGCATCGAGACGACGACCGGTCCGCTCGGCCAAGGCATCACCAACGCCGTCGGCATGGCGCTGGCCGAGAAGCTGCTGGCGGCCGAGTTCAACATCGACGGCCACACCATCGTCGACCACCGCACCTACGCCTTCCTGGGCGACGGCTGCCTGATGGAGGGCATCAGCCACGAAGCCTGCGCGCTGGCCGGCGCCTGGAAGCTGAACAAGCTGATCGCGCTGTACGACGACAACGGCATCTCGATCGACGGCCAGGTCGCCCCCTGGTTCATCGACAACACGCCGCAGCGCTTCGCCGCCTACGGCTGGAACGTCATCGACGCCGTCAATGGCCATGACATCGACGCCGTGGACGCCGCCATCGCCCAGGCCAAGCTCAGCACCGACAAGCCGACGCTGATCGTCTGCAAGACCCACATCGGCAAGGGCTCGCCGAACCGCGCCAACACCTCCAAGGCCCACGGCGAGCCGCTCGGTGCCGCCGAGATCGCGCTGACCCGCGAAGCGCTGGGCTGGTCGGCCGAGCCCTTCACCATCCCCGCCGACATCGCTGCCGCGTGGGATTGCCGCGCCGCTGGTGCCGCGGCGCAAGCCGAGTGGGACGAGCGCTTCGAAGCCTATGTGCGTGCCTGCCCGACGCAGGCGGTCGAGTTCGAGCGCCGCATGATCGGCGACCTGCCGGATGCGTTCGCCGAGATCGCGGTCGACGCGGTCGGCGATGCCCATGACAAGGCCGAGACCGTCGCCAGCCGCAAGGCCAGCCAGCTCGCGCTGGAGCACTTCACCGCGCAGCTGCCCGAGATGCTGGGTGGCTCGGCCGACCTGACCGGCTCGAACCTGACCAACACGAAGAGCACGCCCGCGCTGCGCTTCGATGCGGCAGGCGCCCCGGTGCGCAACGCCGAAGGCCAGCTCGGCCGCCACATCAACTACGGCGTGCGCGAGTTCGGCATGGCCGCGATCATGAACGGCATCGCGCTGCACGGCGGCTACATCCCCTACGGCGGCACCTTCCTGACCTTCAGCGACTACAGCCGCAACGCCATCCGCATGGCCGCGCTGATGAAGCTGCGCGTGGTCCACGTCTTCACCCACGACTCCATCGGTCTGGGCGAAGACGGCCCGACCCACCAGTCGATCGAGCACGCCGCCAGCCTGCGCCTGATCCCGGGCCTGGATGTCTGGCGTCCGGCCGACACCTGCGAGACCACCGTGGCGTGGACGATGGCCCTGGCCAACCGCAACCGCCCGAGCGCGCTGCTGCTGTCGCGCCAGAACCTGCCCTACGCCCCGAAGGCCAGCGCCGACGCGATCACCAAGGGCGCCTACGTGCTGTCCGAGCCGAGCGACGTCGGCTTCAAGAAGGGCAAGAAGCCGGACGCCGTGATCGTGGCCACCGGCTCCGAAGTGCAGCTGGCGCTGGCCGCGCAGGCGGAACTCGCCAAGGACAAGATCGCGGTCCGCGTGGTCAGCATGCCCAGCACGACCGTGTTCGACCGCCAGAGCGTCGAGTACAAGTCCGACGTCCTGCCGCGCAAGGTGCCGCGCATCGCCGTCGAGATGGGCGTGACCGACTTCTGGTGGAAGTACGGCTGCGCAGCGGTCATCGGCATCGACACCTACGGCGAGTCGGCCCCGGCCGGTGTCCTGTTCAAGCATTTCGGCTTCACGACGGAGAACGTCGTCGCCACCGTGCGCAAAGTCCTCGGCGAATAAGGCCGGACGCGCGAAACTCGGGTGATTTGCTCGGGTTTTCGCGGGCTTTTTCAGGGCTCAGCTTCCCCGGTTCCCAGGTTTTCAGGTTTCCCATTCCCACTGGAGTTTTCCCATGACCATCAAGATTGGCATCAACGGCTTCGGCCGCATCGGTCGCATGGTGTTCCGCGCTGCGGTGCAGAACTTTGCTGACGACATCGAAATCGTCGGCATCAACGACCTGCTGGAGCCGGACTACCTGGCGTACATGCTCAAGTACGACTCGGTCCACGGCCGCTTCAAGGGTGAAGTCTCGGTCGACGGCACCAACCTGGTCGTCAACGGCAAGAAGATCCGCCTGACCGCGGTCAAGAATCCGGCCGAGTTGGCCTGGGGCGACGTCGGCGCCGACATCGTCATCGAGTCCACCGGCCTGTTCCTGACCAAGGAAACCGCCGAAGCCCACCTGAAGGCTGGCGCCAAGAAGGTGATCCTGTCGGCGCCGTCGAAGGACGACACCCCGATGTTCGTCTACGGCGTGAACGACAAGACCTACGCCGGCCAGGCCATCATCTCCAATGCGTCCTGCACGACGAACTGCCTGGCGCCGGTCGCCAAGGTGCTGAACGACACCTGGGGCATCAAGCGCGGCCTGATGACCACCGTGCACGCCGCCACTGCCACGCAGAAGACCGTGGACGGCCCGAGCAACAAGGACTGGCGCGGCGGCCGCGGCATCCTGGAAAACATCATCCCGTCGAGCACGGGTGCTGCCAAGGCCGTCGGCGTGGTGATCCCCGAGCTGAACAAGAAGCTGACCGGCATGGCCTTCCGCGTGCCGACGTCGGACGTCTCGGTCGTGGACCTGACGGTCGAACTGGACAAGCCGGCCACCTACGCCGAGATCTGCGCCGCCATGAAGGCCGCCAGCGAAGGCGCCATGAAGGGCGTGCTGGGCTACACCGAAGACAAGGTCGTCGCGACCGACTTCCGTGGCGAGCCGTGCACCTCGGTGTTCGACGCCGAAGCCGGTCTGGCCCTGGACAGCACCTTCGTGAAGGTGGTGTCCTGGTACGACAACGAGTGGGGCTACTCGAACAAGTGCCTGGAAATGGCGCGCGTCATCGCCAAGTGATCAGACAGGACCTGCGGGTCCGCTGATGCAGAAAGGCTCCGCGAGGAGCCTTTTTTCATGGGCACTGCGCCGCGAAACTCAGCGCTTGCAGGTCTCGAACAGGTGCCCGCTCAGCCGCGGCTTGAGGGCGGCGACGCGGTCCTGGATGTCCGCGTCGGCTTTCTGGATGCGCACGGTGTGCAGCGTCGTCGGCTTGACCAGCGGCACCACGCGCACGTACTTGACCTTCTGCGCCGTCAGGCGGGTCTGCAGGGCGCGGGCATCGGCCTCGACACCGTGGCGGCCGAAGATGAAGCCGGGGATGTACTCGTCCGGCAGGTCGTGGGCCTCCTCGAAGGCGATCTCCAGCTTGCGCAGCTGCTCGGCGCGCTTGTCCATGATGACGCGGCTCTTGTAGGGGCCGACGTAGACCATCCAGTTGCCCGGCTTCTCGCGGGTGATGAGCTGCCACGGGCCTTCGCCCAGCGTGTTGCGCAGCGCGCGCTCGGCCGTCCGCCATTCGACCGGCGTGAAGGGGCCGGCTTCGAGACAGACGGGTGGCGCCGGTGCGGGCGTGGGGACAGGCGCCGTGGCCATGTCTGCGGCGGCGCTGGCCGGGGCGGGTGGCTCGGAGGCCTCGGGTGCGGGCACCTGGCTCGTCACCGGCGGTGGCTCGGGCACCGCCGAGGCCGGCGCCGCCGCGCTGGAGGCCAGACCACGGGGCGGCACGACCCGCAGTGCCGCCGGATCGATCTGGGCGCTCAGGCGCTGCGGCTCGCGGTCACCGTCGGGCGACAGGCCGAGCACGTCGGTCAGCCAGCCCTGCGTCCAGCCGTAGAAAGCCAGATTGGCCAGCATCAGGATCACGACCAGCGCTCTCAGCATGGACGCACGCTCACTTCGCCGCTGTGGAGGGTGTGGAGGGCGCCGAGGGCATCGCGCACCTGCAGCGAGCCGTCTGCGGACAGGCCGCAGGCGAGGCCGGTGAGGGCGCCGGCCTGCACGCTGCGTCCGGTCAGCACGTCCCGCGCGGCATAGCGGGCGTGCAGGGTTGACAGGCCATCGGATTCGAAGGCCAGCACCGCGCGCAGCAGCGGCCCGGCCACCCGGTGCAGCACCTGCGGGGCGGTCAGCGCCGGCTCGAACTCCTGCAGGCAGGCGTAGCCGGTGCGGAAGGTGTCGGGGTCCTGCGGAGTCTCGGGCAGTGGGGCCATGTTCAGGCCGACGCCGATCACGACCCAGCGCTCGCCGGGGCGCAGGCCGGGTTCCGCCAGCGGCGCAACCTCGATCAGGATGCCGCCGAGCTTGCGGTCGTCGCCGCGCAGCCACAGGTCGTTGGGCCACTTCAGGCCGATGTGTTCGCCCAGGGCCTCGGCCAGCGCGAGACCGACCGCCAGCGACAGCCCGCTCCAGTCGGCCGGGGCCAGCTTCAGGCCGAGCGAGAAGGTCAGCGCCTGGCCCGCTTGCGACCACCAGACGCGGCCCAGGCGACCGCGACCGGCGGACTGGCGTTCGGCGACGAGCAGGCAGGGCGCGTCCAGGCCCTGGCGACCGCGATCGAGCAGCAGCGTGTTGGTGGAGCCGGTCTCGGCCAGCACCTCGACGCTCAGGCCGGGGGCCTGCGGTTCCAGGTCTTGCCAGAGCGTTTCGGCGTCCCAGTGCAGCATGGTGGTGGTCGTGGTGGTAGGGCGGGGCGGGGGGCGAAGGGGCGCTGGTTCAGCGCTTGGGGCCGAGCATCGTACCCCGGCAGTCTGCTGCACCGCAGCGACACGCGTAAGCTTTCTTCAGTTTCGCGGTGTAGCGTTCATCGATCACCAATCGGTAGTCGAAGAACAGCTCCTCTCCGGGAGCGATGTCGCGCAGGGCCTTGATGAAGATGCGGCCGTTGTCGTCCTCGGTTTCGCAGTTCGGTGCGCAGGCGTGGTTGATCCAGCGTGCCGAATTGCCGCGCACGCCGCCGTCGATCACATGCGTGTCATCGATGTGGAAGTAGAAGGTATGGTTCGGGTCGGACGGATCGTGCGGGTGGCGGCGCAGGGCCTCGTCCCACGGGATGACTTCGCCCTTGTATTCGATGATGATTTCGCCCGCTCGCAGCGGTACCTGTGCATAGACACCCTTGCCGTGGACCCCGGAGCGGCGCACCTGCAGACGGCGCTGTCCGGGTGACGGTGTCGGGCTGGGCGCGGTCGAATCTGGCAGCGGTGCAGACATGGCAGTGCGAGATTGGTTAGATTGGGGTGTGAGCGTGTGCGTGCCCGTGTGTGTGCGTGCACGCGTATAGCCTTGGATTGTAGGGAGCACCCTGACGCCGTGTCGGGTGCATGAGCAGCGTTCTGCAGAGTTCGAACATCATGAGCAAATCTCTCGTCATCGCCGAGAAGCCTTCCGTCGCGCAGGACATCGTCCGCGCGCTGACCCCGGTGTGCGGCAAGTTCGAGAAGCACGACGACCACTTCGAGAACGACCGTTACGTGGTCACCTCCGCCGTCGGCCACCTGGTGGAGATCAAGGCGCCGGAGGAATTCGACGTCAAGCGTGGCAAGTGGAGCTTCGCCAACCTGCCGGTGGTGCCGCCGCATTTCGATCTGGCGCCCATCGACAAGGCCAAGAGCCGCCTGAGCGCGGTCGTCAAGCTGGTCAAGCGCAAGGACATCACCGACCTGGTCAACGCCTGTGACGCGGGGCGCGAGGGCGAGCTGATCTTCCGGCTGATCGAGCAGTACGCGCTGGGTGCCAAGGTCGGCACGAAGCCCGTGCAGCGCCTGTGGCTGCAGAGCATGACGCCGCAGGCCATCCGCGACGGCTTCGGCAAGCTGCGCAGCGAGGCCGACATGCGCGGTCTGGCCGACGCCGCTCGCAGCCGCAGCGAAGCCGACTGGCTGATCGGCATCAACGGCACCCGCGCCATGACCGCGTTCAACTCGCGCGACGGCGGCTTCTTCCTGACCACGGTCGGGCGGGTGCAGACGCCCACGCTGTCGATCATGGTCGAGCGCGAGGAGAAGATCCGCAAGCACGTGGCACGCGATTACTGGGAAGTTCGTGCCGATTTCGGTGCAGATGCCGGCGTCTACGAAGGCAAGTGGTTCGACCCGAAATTCAAGAAGGACGACGACGCCGAGCGCCGCAGCGACCGCCTGTGGAACGCCGACGAGGCCAAGGCCATCGCCGACGCGGTGCGCGGCAAGTCCGGCACCGTGCGCGAGGAAGCCAAGCCGAGCACGCAGGCCAGCCCCTTGCTCTACGACCTGACCACGCTGCAGCGCGAGGCCAACTCGCGCTTCGGCTTCTCGGCCAAGACGACGCTGTCGATCGCGCAGGCGCTGTACGAGAAGCACAAGGTCCTGACCTACCCGCGGACCGACGCGCGCGCGCTGCCCGAGGACTATGTCGACGTCGCCAAGCAGACGCTGGACATGATCGCCAGCGAAGACCTGCCCGGCCCGCTGCAGGACCTCGCCACCCACGCCCGCAAGGCGCTGAAAGAGGGCTACGTCAAGCCGACCAAGCGCATCTTCGACAACTCGAAGATCTCGGACCACTTCGCCATCATCCCGACGCTGCAGGCCCCCAAGAGCCTGAGCGAGATCGAGGCCAAGCTGTACGACCTGGTGGTCAAGCGTTTCATCGCGGTGTTCTACCCGTCGGCCGAGTTCATGGTCACGACCCGCATCACGCAGGTGACCGCGGCCGGTAAAGACCACCAGTTCCAGACCAATGGCAAGGTGCTGGTCAACCCGGGCTGGCTGGCGGTCTACGGCAAGGAAGCCGCCGGCGAGGACGCCAACCTCGTGGCCGTGAAGCCGGGCGAGATCGTCACCGCCGATGAGCTGAAGATCGCCGCGCTGCGCACCAAGCCGCCGGCGCGCTACAACGAATCGACGCTGCTCAGCGCGATGGAAGGCGCCGGCAAGCTCATCGACGACGAGGAGTTCAAGGCGGCGATGCAGGAAAAGGGTCTGGGCACGCCGGCCACGCGCGCGGCCACGATCGAAGGGCTGATCACCGAAAAGTACCTGCTGCGCGATGGCCGCGACCTCGTGCCGACCGCCAAGGCGTTCCAGCTCATGACGCTGTTGCGGGGTCTGGAGGTGGAAGACCTGACCACGCCGGAGCTGACCGGCCAGTGGGAGCACCAGCTCAACCTGATGGAGAAGGGCCAGCTCAGCCGCGCCGACTTCATGCAGGGCATCGCCGACATGGCCCGCCGTGTCGTCACCAAGGCCAAGGAATACGACCGCGACACCATCCCCGGCGACTACGCGACGCTGAAGGCGCCCTGTCCGAACTGCGGCGGCGTGGTCAAGGAGAACTACCGCCGCTTCGCCTGCATCGGCGCGGACGCGCAGGCCGAAGGCCAGGGCGCCGGCTGCGGCTTCTCGATCGGCAAGATCCCTGGTGGTCGCAGCTTCGAGCTGCACGAGGCCGAGGTGTTCCTGACCGAGCACCGCATCGGGCCGCTGGAAGGCTTCCGCTCCAAGGCGGGCTGGCCCTTCACCGCCGAGCTGAAGCTGGTGCGCGACGAGGAAGCCGGCAACTGGAAGCTCGAATTCGACTTCGGCGACGACGCCAAGAAGGAAGCCGAGGAGTCCGAGGCGGTCGATTTCACGGGTCAATCGTCGCTGGGCCGCTGCCCGAAGTGCGGCAGTGCGGTGCACGAACACGGTACGAACTACGTCTGCGAGCACGCGGTCGGCACGGCGTCCACCTGCGATTTCAAGACCGGCAAGGTCATCCTGCAGCAGCCGGTGACCCCGGAGCAGGTGACGCTGCTGCTGGCGACCGGCAAGACCGCGCTGCTCGACGGCTTCGTCTCGAACAAGACCAAGCGCAAGTTCAAGGCCTTCCTCGTCTACGACAAGAAGGAAGGCAAGGTGGTGTTCGAGTTCGAGCCGCGCGCCGCCAAGGTGCCGGCGAAGAAGGCCGCCGCGAAGAAGGCGCCCGTCTGATCCTGCGGTGACGTTGCGCAGAGCAGCGTCACCGCCGACGCACCGCGACCCGCAATGGAGCGGGCTCGATCACCGAGTCCCGCAGCCGGTCCAGGAAGGGCTCCAGCGGCAGGACCGCAAACGGCAGATCCCGGCTGGCGTTGAGCAGCGCAGCGTCGGAGGTGACCAGCACATGCGCCTTGCCCGCCATCGCGAGCTGCACGAACGGCAGGCTGCACGGAATGTCCTGACCCGGGCTGGCCGCTTCGGGCACGCGCACCCTCAGCACGTAGGGCAGGTATTCCCCCAGCATCCTGGAGACCTCCTGGGCCGAAAATCCGAACCGCGCGTCGGTCAGTGTGCGCTGCAGATCCAGCAGCGTGCTCTTGCACACCATCGGGCGGCAGAAGCCGGACCGCCAGGCGCGCCGCAACCGTGCAGAAGGCGCGCCGCCGAACACGAGGGCCGACGTGACCAGCGCCGAGTCGATCACCACCCGTGGCGGACGGCCCGTGTCGGCAGAAGCGTCCCAGCTGCCGTGGCGTGGCGGCATGTCCATCGGGGTCTGGCAGTCGTGGTCGGCGGTCATGGTGGCGGTGAGGAGCGAGTCCGTGTGCGGGGTGCGTGTGCATGATCCTGCGCCGTGGACCTGGGTGACCATCCGCAGGCCGACAGGAAGCGCGGGTTCATGAGAAGTTGCGCGCCGCAGGCTGTGGCGGGTGGTCTGGCAGGACCACTGTCCGGAGATGCCCGGGGTGGTCACCGCCCGGTATCTCTGACAGGATCGGCTGATCGGGGCTCGGTCTGCCCGAGCCGGCAAGGATGTTGCCTCTGAGGAGCTGGACAATGGCTTTGGATGTTTCCACCGCAATGGACTGGACGCTGTTCCTGGTGCCGCATGCCAAGACGCAGTGCGCGGCCTGAGTTCGAGGGCCTCGGCATGCTGCGCGCCCTGCTCACCCAACGGCTGTGGGCCGTCTTCGTGGGCGGCTGGGCCCTGCTGAATTTCCCGCTGCTGACCCTGTGGGGGGGCGATGTGCGCGTGGGCGGGTTGCCGCTGCTGCCCGTGGCGCTGTTCCTGATCTGGGCGGGGCTGATCGGGCTGGTGGCGTGGCTGGTCGAGCGCCAGCCCGACTAGCGCGGTCACGCCACAGCGGTGCCCGGGGCGCTCTCCATGCTGCCGATGTCCCTGGTCCTCGCTGCGTCCTTTGCCTACCTGCTGGTGCTGTTCGCGGTGGCGCACCGCGCCGATCGGCGGGCCCGCTCCGGCCACTCGGTGATCGCCAATCCCTGGGTCTACACACTCTCGATGGGCGTGTATTGCACCGCGTGGACCTACTTCGGCAGCGTCGGACGCGCCGCCACCGCGGGCATCTGGTTCCTGCCGATCTACCTGGGGCCGACGCTGGCCATGGTGCTGGCCTGGCTGGTGGTGCGCAAGATGATCCGGCTGTCGCGCAGCTACCGCATCACCTCGATCGCCGACCTGGTGGCCAGCCGCTACGGCAAGAGCCGCACCCTGGGCGGGCTGGTGACACTGATCACCGTGGTCGGCATCGTTCCCTACATCGCGCTGCAGATCAAGGCCATCGCCAGCGGCTATGCGCTGCTGACAACGCCGCTCGGCCAGCCGCTGGGCGCCCCGCCGGCCTGGTGGCTCGACGGCACCTTCTACATGGCGCTGGTGCTGGCCGGCTTCACGATGGTCTTCGGCGCGCGCCATCTGGACGCCACCGAGCGCCACGAGGGCCTGGTCGCGGCGATCGCCTTCGAGTCGGTGGTCAAGCTGCTGGCCTTTCTCGCCGTGGGCGTGTTCGTCACCTGGGGGCTGTTCGCCGGGCCGGTCGACCTGTTCGACCGGGTGGCGGCCGTGCCCGAACTGGCCGCGCTGCTGCGCATGGAACGCGGCGGGCGCTTCGACCATGTCCAGTGGTTCGCGCTGACGCTGCTGGCGATGCTGTCGGTGATCTTCCTGCCGCGGCAATTCCAGGTGATGGTGGTGGAGAACGTCGACGAGCGCCACCTGCGCCGGGCGGTCTGGGCGTTTCCGCTGTATCTGCTGCTGATCAACCTGTTTGTGCTGCCGATCGCGCTGGGCGGCCTGCTGCATTTCGGCCCGGGCACGATGAACCCGGAGACCTTCGTGCTCTCGCTGCCGCTGTCGCAGGGGCAGCGGGCGCTGGCGCTGCTGGCCTTCATCGGGGGGCTGTCCGCGGCGACCGGGATGCTGGTGGTCGAGGCGATCGCCGTGTCGACCATGGTCTGCAACGACCTGGTGCTGCCGTGGCTGCTGCGGACCACGCAGGTCGCCGGACGCCAGGGAGACCTGACCGGCGTGCTGCTGGGGGTGCGCCGGGTGGCGATCCTGGTGGTGCTGCTGCTCGGCTATGTCTACTACCACCTGGCCGGGGAGGCCTATGCGCTGGTCAGCATCGGCCTGATCAGCTTTGCCGCGGTGGCGCAGTTCGCGCCGGTCGTGCTGGGCGGGCTGTACTGGCGCGGCGGCACCCGGCACGGGGCGCTCGCCGGCCTGCTGCTGGGTTCTGCGCTCTGGGCCTACACCTTGATGCTGCCGTCGATCGCCAAATCGGGCTGGCTGGCGGATGACTTCCTGCGGGACGGACCCTGGGGCATCGCGCTGCTGCGGCCCGAGCAGTTCCTCGGCCTCTCCGGGCTGGACAACCTGACGCACTCGCTGTTCTGGAGCCTGCTGCTGAATGTGGTCGCCTATGTGGGGGTGTCGCTGTGGCGCACGCCGTCGCCGCGCGAGGCGACGCAGGCGCTGCTCTTCGTCGATGTCTTCACCCGGGCGCCTGCCGGCACCGCGCGCGAGGCACCGGTGTTCTGGCGTGGCCGCGCCCAGGTGGATGACCTGCACCAGCTGCTGTCGCGCTTCCTCGGCCCGGTGCGTGCACAGCGGCTGCTGGAGGACCATGCGCGCCAGATCGGGCTCGACAGCCCCACCGGCATCGTGCCCGATGCGCGGCTGGTGCAGTTCGTCGAGACGCAGCTCGCCGGGGCCATCGGCAGTGCCAGCGCCCACGCGACGGTGGCGGCCGTCGTCGAGGAGGAACCCCTCGGCATGGACGACGTGATGCGCATCCTCGACGAGGCCTCGCAGCTGCGGGCCTATTCGCGTGCGCTGGAAGCGCAGTCGGCGTCGCTGCGGCGCGCGACCGAGGAACTGCGCACCGCCAACGAGCAGCTCAAGAGCCTGGACCGCCTGAAGGACGACTTCATGTCCTCGGTGACCCACGAACTGCGCACCCCGCTGACCTCGATCCGGGCGCTGTCGGAGATGATGCACGACGACCCCGACATGGAGGCGGCCGACCGCCAGCGCTTCCACGGCATCATCGTCTCCGAGGCGGAACGGCTCACGCGCCTGGTCAACCAGGTCCTCGATCTGGCCAAGATCGAGTCTGGCCATGCCGAGTGGCGCACCACCGAGGTCGATCTGTGCCGCCTGATCGAGCAGGCGGCGCAGACCACCACCGAGCTGTTCCGGGAGCGGGGCGCCCGGCTCGAACTCTTGCTGCCGGCGCAGGTACCGCCGCTGCGGACCGATCCCGACCGCCTCACGCAGGTCCTGCTGAATCTGCTGTCGAACGCCTCGAAATTCGTGCCGAAGGGGTCGGGTCAGGTTCGACTCCGTCTGCGGTCCGATGCGGACGGGGTGATGGTCCGGGTGCAGGACAACGGCCCCGGCGTGCCATCGGCGCAGCGCGAGCTGATCTTCGAGAAGTTCCGCCAGGGCGGTGACCGCCTGCACCGGCCGCAGGGCACGGGCCTGGGCTTGCCGATCAGCCGCCAGATCGTCGAACATTTCGGTGGCCGCCTGTGGCTGGACACGGGTGCTGGCACGGACCCGCATTCTGACGACGGACAAGGTGCATGCTTCGTGTTCACGCTACCGTGGAACGGAACAGACGCGGCGGCCAGCCCCGACACCGCCCTGCGAGGAGACACGACCGATGACACAGCCCCGGACCATCCTGATCGCGGACGATGAGCCCAACATCCTGCTGTCGCTGGAATTCCTGATGAAGCGCGAGGGCTTCCGGGTGTGCGTGGCGGCCGATGGGCCCGCGGCGCTGGTGGCGGTGCAGCGCGAGCGACCGGACCTCATCCTGCTCGACGTCATGATGCCCGGCAAGACGGGTTTCGAGGTCTGCCAGGCGGTGCGTGCCGACGAGACGCTGGCCGGCACGCGCATCCTGATGCTGACCGCCAAGGGGCGCGAGACCGATGTCGCCAAGGGGCTGGCGCTCGGTGCCGATGGCTACATGACCAAGCCGTTCTCGACCCGGGATCTGGTCGAGCGGGTGCGCAGTCTGCTGGCCACTGATCCGGCGCGGGGTGGCGCATGAGTGCCCGCCGCCCGATGCCCGGCGCCCGTCGGGCGCTCGGGCTGGGTGTGGCGGTGGCGGCGGCCGGGCTGCTGCTGTGGTTCGGCAGCAGCCTGGCACTGGTGGTCGCCGCGCTGGAGGTGACCGAACGCACCTGGCTGGCCGAACACCTGCTGCCGCACCTGCCCCTGCTGCTGCTGACGACCCTGGCCGTGCTCGGTCTGGCGGCCTGGGGCGCCGGGCAGTTGTGGCAGCGCGGCTTCAGCAGTGCAGACGCGCTGCTGGAGGACGCGCAGGTGTTGCTGGCGACCGATGTCGAGCGCGCGCTCGTGCCGCGCGGGACCGCCGCGCAGCGTGGTCTGGCCCAGGCCTTCAACACCCTGGTGGCGCAGCGCCGCCAGTTGCGCGAGGACATGGGGCAGCAGATCCGCGAGGCCAGCCAGCACGTCGAGCAGGAGCGCAACCGGCTCGCCGCGCTGATGTCCGAGCTGACGCAGAGCGTGGTGGTGTGCAACCTCGACGGCCGCATCCTGCTCTACAACAGCCAGGCGCGGCAGCAGTTCCGTGCGCTGTCCAGCGTGCCGTCGGTGGCCGACGGGGCGGACATGATCGGGCTGGGGCGCTCGATCTACTCGGTGCTCGACCGCCATCTGGTGGCCCACGCGCTGGAGCGTGCGCAGGACCAGCTGCTGCGCGGCGATGCCCGGCCCGGGGCGCAGTTCGTGACCACCACCGCCCTGGCCCAGTTGCTGCGCGTGCACCTGACGCCGGTGCACTCGGGCGGCCCGCCGCCGGTCATCGACGGCTTCGTGCTGATGGTGGACAACATCACGCGCGACTTCGAGGAGGAATCCACCCGCGACCACCAGCTCAACGAGATGATGGAGACCCAGCGTGCTGCGCTCGGCAACCTGCAGGCGGCGGTCGAGATGCTCGACTACGGCGACATCGACCTGGCCACCCGCGAGCGCTTCCTGGCCGTGATCCGCGAGGAGGCGCTGCGCATGAGCGACCGCGTCCATGCCTGGTCGCAGCTCAGTGCCCGCGACATGGGCACCCGCTGGCCGCTGGAGGAACTGCACGGTGCCGATCTGGTCACCATCGCGCAGCGGCGCCTGGCGGCGCTGCCCGGGCTGCGGGTGTCGGCCGACGAGGTCGAGGCCTCGGTCTGGCTCAAGGTGGACAGCTACTCGCTGCTGCTGGCACTGGACTATCTGGCTGGTCGCCTGGTGGCGGAGCACGCGATCCGGCAGCTCTGGCTGCGGCTGCGCCCGGCCGGCACCCGCGCGCAGCTCGACCTGGTCTGGACCGGCCAGGCGATGAGCACCGAGACGGTGATGGGCTGGGAGATGGACAGCATGCGCGTCGGCGACGATGGCGCGAGCACGCTGTCGGTGCGCGATGTCGTGCACCGGCACGGTGGCGAGTTCTGGTTCGAGCGCGAGCGGGTGCGCCACCAGGCCTTTTTCCGCTTTCTGCTGCCGTGTGCCGAGACGCCGGCGCAGCCGGCGCCCGGTGGCGCGCCGGTGTCCTTCGTCCACAGCCAGAGCCGGCCCGAGTACTACGATTTCGACCTGTTCGCGACCACGGAAAACCGTGCCGGCGTGGCCGCGCTCGACGAGATGCGCCTGACCGATCTGGCCTACACCGTCTTCGATACCGAGACCACCGGCCTGAACCCGTCCGAGGGCGACGAGATCATCCAGATCGGTGCGGCCCGTGTCGTCAACGGCAAGCTGCTGCGCCAGGAGTCCTTTGAACAGCTGGTCAATCCGCAGCGCATCATCCCGGCCGCCTCGGTTCCGATCCACGGCATCCAGCCGGAGATGGTGTGGGGCCAGCCGACGATCGAGCAGGTGCTGCCCACCTTCCATGCCTTCGCGCGCGACACGGTGCTGGTGGCGCACAACGCGGCGTTCGACATGCGCTTCCTGCAACTGAAGGAGGCGGTGACCGGCCTGCGCTTCGACCACCCGGTGCTCGACACGCTGCTGCTGTCGGTGGTGGTTCACCCGCACCAGGACTCGCACCGGCTCGAAGCCATCGCCGAGCGCTTCGAGATCACCGTGATCGGGCGCCACACTGCGCTGGGCGATGCGATGGTGACGGCCGAGGTCTTCCTGCGGCTGATCCCGCTGCTGGCCGACAAGGGCATCCACACCCTCGGGCAAGCGCGCCAAGCCCAGCAGCAGAGCTACTACGCGCGGCTGAAGTACTGACGTACCGACCCGACAGGCACTCCAGCGCGTCGCGCAGGTCGTGGCCTTGCCGCAACCAGCACAATTGCAGGTGGTGGTCTTCGGTGGCCAGCACGACCTGACCGGCGGCGATCTGCTCGACGGCCATGTCGGCGGCCAGTGCCGTGCGCTCCTGGGCGTCCAGCACGGCGAAGACACGGTGGGCGGACATGGCCGAGACCAGATCCGGGCGCAGGCTCGGCTCGGTGGGCCTGTTCATCCATTCACTGTAGTGCTGCGTCTCCTGCGCGGCGCTTGTCTCAGCGCAACGTTTTCTCCGGGTTTGCCCACATGTCCGATCTCCCTGTTCCGGTTTCCCCGGCGTCCGTGCCTTATCCGTCCGAGCGTGTATGCGCTGTCGCCGACTGGCTGCTTGAACGAGGGCATCCGCAGGCCCCCGTCTGGCTCGACGTGGCCGCGCACACTGCCGCCGAGGCCGCCGCCGCGCTGGGCGTCACGGTGGGCCAGATCGCCAAGAGCGTCATCTTCCGGCGCCGGGCGGACGCATTGGCGGTGCTGGTCGTGACCTCGGGCGATCGCCGGGTCGACGAGCGTCTGGTGGCCGCCCAGGTGGGGCCGATCGGCCGGGCGGACGCCGAGTTCGTGAAGGCGCAGACCGGGTTTTCCATCGGCGGCGTCTCGCCCGTGGCCCACCGCAACGCGCCCGTTGTGCTGATCGACCGGGCGCTGTTCCGCTTCCCGGGGATCTGGGCCGCGGCGGGCCATCCCAATGCGGTGTTTCCGCTCACCCCGGCAGAGCTGGTGGCGCTGACCGATGGTGCGCCGGTGGCCGATGTGACGCAGGTGGTGAGCGCCACACCCCCGCCCCCGCCGAAAGAGCGGCCGAACAGCCCGTGCATCAATACCTGCCGGATCGATCCCGACACCGGATGGTGTGCTGGATGCGGCCGCACCATTGCGGAAATCACGACCTGGTCCAGGCTGTCAGCCTCGGAGCGCGAACCGATCTGGGCGGCGCTGCCGAGTCGCTTGGCCGCCACGAAAATTGACCTCGGTCACGATCAGAACTAACCCTAGCCTGTAGACCTATTCTTGAAATATTCCGCATCATGAAATAATTGATGCGGGTTGTTGTTTATTTCGTAAGATTCTGTTGGTTACTCGTCAGGAAATCGTCAGAGGCCAGTTCGACAGTGAACCCAAGTGCCGTGGTCGCGGCGCTGCTATCTGGTCGAGGAGACAAACACATGTCCAGCATTCCTGCGAACGCTCGGGCCACCGATTCGCCGATGACAGCAGAGGAGAGGAAGGTCATCTTCGCCTCGTCGCTCGGCACCGTTTTCGAGTGGTACGACTTCTATCTGTACGGATCGCTCGCTGCGATCATCGCCAAGCAGTTCTTCAGCGGTCTGGATCCGTCCGCCGCCTTCATCTTTGCCCTGCTGGCCTTTGCGGCCGGCTTCATCGTGCGTCCTTTCGGCGCACTGGTGTTCGGTCGCCTCGGCGACATGATCGGCCGGAAGTACACCTTCCTGGTCACCATCTTGCTGATGGGTCTGGCGACGTTCATCGTCGGCATCCTGCCCAACTACGCCTCGATCGGTGTCGCCGCCCCGGTGATCCTGATCTCGCTGCGCATGCTGCAGGGCCTGGCGCTCGGTGGTGAGTACGGCGGTGCAGCAACGTACGTGGCCGAACACGCCCCGCACGGCCGCCGCGGCGCCTACACCGCGTGGATCCAGACCACCGCAACGCTGGGTCTGTTCCTGTCGCTGATGGTCATCCTGGGTACCCGCACCGCGATCGGTGAAGAAGCCTTCGCCGACTGGGGCTGGCGCGTGCCGTTCATCGTGTCGATCCTGCTGCTGGCCATCAGCGTCTGGATCCGCCTGTCGATGAACGAATCGCCTGCCTTCAAGAAGATGAAGGAAGAGGGCAAGACCTCCAAGGCACCGCTGTCGGAATCGTTCGGCCAGTGGAAGAACCTGAAGATCGTGATCCTGGCCCTGTTCGGTCTGGTCGCTGGTCAAGCGGTCGTCTGGTACACGGGTCAGTTCTACGCGCTGTTTTTCCTGACGAGCGTGCTGAAGGTGGACGGCCCGACGGCCAACATCCTGGTCGCCGCCTCGCTGATCATCGGCACGCCGTTCTTCGTGGTCTTCGGCACGCTGTCGGACAAGATCGGTCGCAAGCCGATCATCATGGCCGGCCTGCTGCTCGCGATCCTGACCTTCTTCCCGCTGTTCAAGGCGCTGACCGCAGCCGCCAACCCGGACCTGGCCAAGGCGCAAGCCACCGCCCAGATCTCCGTGAAGGCAGACCCGGCCACCTGCTCGTTCCAGGGCAGCCCGATCGCCCGTGAAGTGGACTTCACCAATCCTTGCGACATCGCCAAGCGCGCACTGGCCCAGAACTCGGCCAGCTACGAGAACGAAGTGGTGCCGGCTGGTTCGCCCACGACGATCAAGATCGGCGACAAGGAAATCGTGCCTCCGACCGGCGTGCTGCTGGCGGGTGGTCACAAGTTCGACGAAGCGTCGGGCAAGGCGATCGCGCAGTTCAAGAAGGACATCGCGGCAGCCCTGAAGGAAGCTGGCTACCCGGCCAAGGCGGACCCGGCCAAGATCGACAAGGTCAAGATCATCATGATCCTGTCGGTCCTCGTGCTGTACGTGACCATGGTCTACGGCCCGATCGCCGCCATGCTGGTGGAGATGTTCCCGACCCGCATCCGCTACACCTCGATGTCGCTGCCGTACCACATCGGCAACGGCTGGTTCGGTGGGCTGATGCCGACGATCGCCTTCGCGATGGTCGCCCAGAACGGCAACATGTTCTACGGTCTGTGGTATCCCGTCACGATCGCTGCCATCACCCTCGTGGTCGGCATGCTGTTCGTGAAGGAAACCAAGGACGTGGACATCTACGCCGGTGACTGAACGCCTGACATCGGCTGAAGTCCGACTGACGCTCCGCTGATGTGACAAGGCGCCCCGCGAGGGGCGCCTTATTCGTTTGTCCGGACGACCTTACCCTGTTCTTACCCTGTATCCACCCACCCCAACCCCCAAGGAGTTTCACCCATGTGGAAGATTGCTCTGGCCTTCATCGCCTTCGCTGCCCTCGCCATGTTCATCCTGATGAAGAGCGGTGGCGACATCGACATGAGCGGCGAAAAGCACGGTGTCGATGCGCATGAACCCACCGCCCCCGCAGCCAGCGGCGCTGCCCCGGCCGCTTCGCACTGAGCGCCTCAGGCTTCGATCAAGCCCCAGCGCAGCGCCAGCAGCGTCAGCTCCGCCTGGTTGGCCGCTTCGAGCTTCTGCTTGACGTGGTACAGGTGGGTGCCGACGGTGCTGGCCGAGAGCTTCAGATCGCCCGCGATGTCCTGCACCGAGCGGCCGCGGGCGAGCTGCACGAAGACCTCGAACTCGCGCGAGGACAGCCGGTCGGCCGGGTTGTCGCTGCCATCGATCGCGGCGAGCGCGAGCTGGCGGGCGATGTCCGCATCCAGCCAGCGCCGGCCCGCCGCCACCGCGCGGATGGCTTCCGGCAGGTTCTCCGGCGCGCTCCGCTTGGAGAGAAACCCCATCGCCCCGGCATCCAGCGCCCGCCGCGCGTGGGCGCTGTCGTCGTGGGCGGACAGCATCAGCAGCTTCAGCGTGCCGTCGCGTGCGCGCAGCCGCCGCAGCGTCTCCAGCCCGCCCATGCCCGGCATGGAAATGTCGAGCACCACCACGTCCGGCGCGGCTGCCGCGATGTGCAGCAGCGCCTGCTCGCCGCTGTCGGCCTCGCCGGCCACCACCAGGTCGGGGCACTCGCCCAGCAGCATCCGGAAGCCCATGCGCACCAGCGCGTGGTCGTCGACCAGCATCACGCGGATCATGTTGTCTCTCCTTCGGGTCTGGCCATCGGCAACCAGGCCTGCACGCGGGTGCCGCCTTCGGGTCGCCGCTGCACGCTCAAGCGTCCGCCCAGCGTGGCGGCCCGTTCGCGCAATCCGCGCAGCCCGTAGTGTCCACGGCGGGCCCAGTCGTCGGGCAGGCCGGTACCGTCGTCCTCGACCGTGAGCTGCAGCGAGGTCGGATCGGCCTCGGCGAAGATCCGCACCCGCGTGCCGCCGCTGTGGCGCAGCGCGTTGGTCAGGGCCTCCTGTGCCACGCGGTAGGCGGCGCGCGCCGGCTCGACCGGCAACGACTGGCTCTGCTCCAGGCCGCTCAGGTTCAGCTCCAGCGTCATGTCGCCGTAGCGGCTGCGCGAGGCGTCGACCAGCTCGGTCAGCGCGTCCGCCAGTCCCAGGTCGTCCAGCGCGGGTGGCGCCAGCCGCGGGATCAGGCCGTGCATGGCCTCGTAGAGCCGCGCGGCCTCGTCGGCGATCAGGCCGGTGGCCTGGGCGCTGGTGGGGTCACGCTCGCCCAGCCGGGTCTGCACCGTGCGCGCCAGCGAGCGGATGGCGGTGACCGACTGGGCGAACTCGTCGTGCAGCTCGCGGGCGATGGCGCGCCGCTCGGCCTCGGTGTGTACCTCCAGCCGGCGGGCGAATTCGCGGCTCTCCAGCAGCGTGCGCTCGGCCTCGAAGGCGCGCATCCGGGCCTCGATCTCGGCTTCGATCGCCTCGGCGAGCTGGTTGACCGCCTGCCCGATCACGGCGGCCTCGCGCCCGGGCAGGGCGGGCAGGCGCGCGGCGTAGTCGCCGGTCTGCAGCCGGGCGAGGCCTTCCACGATGGTCGGCAGCGGCCGCAGTGCCCGCCCGACCCCCCAGAACACCGCCAGGTTCAGCAGCACCAGCACGGCCGCGCCGGTGCTGCCGAGCACGACAAAATCGTCCCAGCCATCCAGGACCGCGCGCGACGGCTCGGCCTCCACCGTCAGCCGGCCGCCCGGCATCTGGATGACCTGGCGCTCCAGCGTCGGCGAGACCAGCGCGCTGTACCAGGCCGGTGCGTAGCGGCCCTGCTTGTAGGTCGCCTGCGGCGAGGTGAACAGCACGCGCCCGTCGTCGGACTCGAAGCGGATGTCGTTGGCGCGGACCCGGCCGAGCTGTTCCAGGAAGCGCACCAGCGTCTGCGGGCCGGCGTTGGCGTAGACCCAGGTCACCCGCTGCAGCAACTGGCCGGCGACGCGGTTGCCCGCGGTGATTTCCTCGCGCACGCTGCGGCGGGTCGCGTCGATCTGCAGCGCGATGACAGCCACGACGAACAGGCCCATCAGCGCGGCGACGATCAGGTGGATCTGCAGGCGCAGGCTCGGGCCGCGCGGACCGGGCACGGGGTCAGGTACTGGAGAGGACATGGCCCGGATTGTCTGCGGCCAGCCGGTGCGCGCAAGGCAGTGCGCTGTATCTTCGGTATCTGTCGGGACCCCCGCGCAGCGCTTTCATGAAAATCATGAGGCACGAATCATGGGTGTGGCGACGACGGCGCGCCGGCCGGTCGCGACACTGGAGACTCCCAACCCCCCCCCACCCTGAAGGAGTTCCACGATGACCTGGCAAACCCCCACCGCCTGCGACTTCCGTTTCGGCTTCGAAATCACGATGTACGTCGCGGCCCGCTGAGCCTCGGGACGACACCATGAAACTGCGGGTGCTCGGCTCGGCCGCAGGTGGCGGTTTTCCCCAGTGGAACTGCAACTGCGCGCAATGCACCGCCGTCCGGGCGGGATCCCCGAACCACCGCGCCCGCACCCAGTCGTCCGTCGCCGTCGGCGGCCCGGACGACTGGCTGCTGGTCAACGCCTCGCCGGACATCCTGACGCAACTCCAGCGCAGCCCCGCGCTGCAGCCCGCCCGCGCCGTGCGCGACACGGGCATCGCGGGCGTGCTGCTCTGTGACGGGCAGGTCGACCACAGCACCGGCCTCTACATGCTGCGCGAACGCGGCGTGCCGCTGCCGCTGTGGACCACCCGCCCGGCGCACGACGACCTGCGCATCGGCAACCCGATCCTGCGCGTGCTGTCGCACTACTGCGGCGTGGCGTGGAACGAGCTGCCCATCGACGGCGCTGCCATCACCATCCCCGGCGTCGCCAATCTGCGCCTCACCGCGCTGCCGCTCGACAGCAAGCCGGCGCCGTACTCGCCACACCGCGAATCGCCGGTGCCGGGCGACAACGTCGGTCTGGTGTTCGAGAACGTCGCCACCGGCCGCCGCGTGTTCTACGCCCCCGGCCTCGGCGAGATCAGCCCGGCTGTCTGGGAGGCAATGTCCACCGCCGACGTGGTGATGGTGGACGGCACCTTCTGGACCGACGACGAGATGATCCGCCTCGGTTTCTCGAAGAAGACCGCGCGCGACATCGGCCACCTGCCGCAGTCCGGTGCGGGCGGGATGCTGGAGTGGCTCGGCCGCCTGCCGGCGACGACCCGCAAGCTGCTCATCCACATCAACAACACCAACCCCATCCTCGACGAGGCCTCGCCCGAGCGGCAGGCGGTCGCCGCGGCGGGTGTCGAAGTCAGCTTCGACGGCCTGGAGATCTCGTTTTGACCCCCTTCAACGCCCCGGCCGTCTTCCGGCCGCGCGACCCGGACGCGCCCGCCTGGGACGCCGCCACCTTCGAGGCCCACCTGCGCGAGCAGGGCAAGAGCTACCACATCCACCACCCCTTCAACGTCATGCTCAACACGGGCAGGGCGACGCCGGAGCAGATCCGCGGCTGGGTGGCGAACCGCTTCTACTACCAGATCGCGATTCCGGTGAAGGACGCGGCGGTGCTGTCGAACTGCCCGGACCGCGCCGTGCGGCGCGAGTGGATCCAGCGCATCCTCGACCACGACGGCTTCGAGTTCCGCGCGCCCGACGGGTCGGTTGTTCGCGATGAGGGCGGCATCGAGGCGTGGATCCGCTTGGGGCTGGCGGTCGGCCTGACGCGCGAGGAGATCACCGACCTGCGCCACGTGGCACCGGCAGTGCGCTTCGCGGTCGATGCCTATGTGAACTTCGCGCGCCACGCCCCTTGGCAGGAGGCGGTGTGCTCCTCGCTGACCGAGCTGTTCGCGCCGGAGATCCACAAGCAGCGCCTGGCGACCTGGCCGGAGCACTACGCCTGGATCGACGCCGAGGGCCTGTCCTACTTCCGCAACCGCGTCAGCCAGGCGCGGCGCGACGTGGAGCAGGGGCTGGCCGTCACGCTCGGCCACTTCCGCACCCGCGCGCAGCAGGAGCGGGCGCTGGAGATCCTGCGCTTCAAGCTCGACATCCTCTGGGCGATGAACGACGCGATGGCGCAGCGTTACGGGGTGAATCCATGAACCCCCGCGTGGCCCGCGGCTTCCGCCTGCAATGGGAAGCCGCGCAGGACTGCCACGTCCTGCTCTACCCCGAAGGCATGGTGAAACTCAACCGCAGCGCGGGCGAGATCCTGACCCGCTGCACCGGCACCGCCAGCGTTGCCGAGATCGTGGCCGATCTGGAAACCGCTTTTGGCGCGACCGGCCTGCAAGCCGATGTCGAGGCTTTCTTGGACATGGCCCGCCAGCAGCGCTGGGTGGATCTGGCATGAGCGCGCCGGTCATCGGCCCGCCGCTGTGGCTGCTGGCGGAGGTGACCTACCGCTGCCCGCTGCACTGCGTGTTCTGCTACAACCCGGTCGACTTCGCGAAGACCGAGCGCGCGGACGAGTTGTCCACCGCCGACTGGCTGCGTGTGCTGCGCGAGGCGCGGCAACTGGGCGCTGTGCAGTGCGGCTTCTCGGGTGGCGAGCCGCTGGTGCGCGATGACCTCGAAGAGCTGATCGCCGAGGCGCACCGGCTGGGTTATTACACCAACCTGCTCACCTCCGGCGTCGGGCTGACGAAGGAGCGGGCGCATGCGCTGAAGGCGGCCGGACTCGACCATGTGCAGCTCAGCTTCCAGGACTCGACCCGCGAGCTGAACGACTTCCTCAGCCACACCAAGACCTTCCAGCTCAAGCAGGAAGTCGGCGAGACCATCAAGGCGCTGGGCTGGCCGATGGTGATGAACGTGGTGATCCACCGCCTCAACATCGACCACATCGACCGCATCATCGCGATGGCGGACGCGCTCGGCGCCGAGTACCTGGAGCTGGCGAACTCGCAGTACTACTCCTGGGCGCACCTGAACCGCGACCACCTGCTGCCGACCAGCGAGCAGATCCGCCGCGCCGAAGCCGTGACCGATGAGTGGCGCATCAAGGTGGCCGACCGGATGAAGCTGTTCTTCGTGGCACCCGACTACCACGAGGGCAAGCCCAAGAAGTGCATGAACGGCTGGGGCAACATCTTCCTGACCATCTCGCCGGACGGCACGGCGCTGCCCTGCCACACGGCGAAGATGCTGCCGGGACTGGCCTTTCCGAACGTGCGCGAACACGACATCCGCCACATCTGGCAGGACAGCGAAGGCTTCAACCGCTACCGCGGCACCGGCTGGATGAAGGGCGCCTGCGTCACTTGCCCGGACAAGGAAAAGGACCTCGGCGGCTGCCGCTGCCAGGCCTTCCTGCTGGCGGGCGATCCGGCGGCGACCGATCCGGTCTGCCCGAAAAGCGAGCGCTACGGCGTGGTGCAGGCGGCGGTGGCGGCGGCTGACGCGGGCGTGGTGCCCGAGCGGCCGCTGGTGTTCCGCGACCCGAAGCAGTCGCGGGTGCTCATGATGGAGATCAAGTCCGGCTGATCGGTCGAGGTCTAGAGTGAAACCGTCACTCTCGAAGGATCGATCATGTTCAAGCATCTCTTTGTTCCGGTCGATGGCTCCGCGCTGTCGATCCGCGCCATGGACGCGAGCATCGAACTGGCCCGTTCGCTGGGGGCCTGCATCACTGGCTTCGTGGCCGAGCCGGACATCCCGCTGTCGGCGGTCAGCTCCAGCCCGACCGTGTTCGTGCAGCAGATCGCCGCCCACGAGAGTCGCACCGACGCCCACGCCCACACCGTCCTGAACACCTTCGCCGATCGCGCCAAGGCGGCCGGTGTGGTCTTCGCCAGCGAATACCGCCGCAGCGACCAGACCGACGCGGTGATCGCCGAGGTGGCCGACATCGTCAAGGCCGACCTGATCGTCATGGTCACCCACGGCCGTGGCGCGTTCAGCGAGTTGCTGTTCGGCTCGCACACCAAGAACGTCATGTCGCGCACCAAGGTGCCGCTGCTGGTGCTGCACTGACGCCCGCCCCGGCCTGTGGGCCGGGATCGTGCGCTGACGAACAGACATGTGCGCCCCCGGGCCGCTACAAACGGCGGCACCTTGGGGAGATTGCACATGACCACTGACCCGACCGCCTCGAACGACACCTCGCCGCTCGACCTGCGCTGCGTCAACACCCTGCGCACGCTGGCGATCGACGCGGTCGAGCAAGCGCAGTCCGGCCACCCAGGCACGCCGATGGGCGCCGCGCCGATCGCCTACACGCTGTGGCAGCGCTTCCTGCGCTTCGATCCGCAGGACACCACCTGGCCGGACCGGGACCGCTTCGTGCTGTCCGGCGGCCATGCGTCGGCCTTGCTCTACGGGCTGCTGCACCTCTGCGGCGTGCGGGACGCGGCTGGCGCCGAGGCGGTGTCGATGGACGACCTGCAGCGGTTTCGCCAGCTTGGCAGCCACTGCACCGGCCACCCGGAGCATGGCGTGACCGCGGGCGTGGAGACCACCACCGGCCCGCTCGGCCAGGGCATCGCCACCAGCGTCGGCCAGGCCATCGCCCAGGCCTGGCTGGCCGCCACCTACAACCGCCCCGACCACCGCCTGTTCGACCACCGCATCTACGCCCTGTGCGGCGACGGCGACCTGATGGAGGGCCTGAGCGCCGAGGCCGCCTCGCTGGCCGGCCACCTGCAGCTCGCCCACCTCTGCTGGCTCTACGACTGCAACCGCATCAGCATCGAAGGCTCGACCACGATCACCTTCACCGAGGACGTCGGCGCCCGCTTCACCGCGCAGGGCTGGCAGGTGCTGCACGTGGCCGATGCCAACGACCTGGGCGCGCTGACCCGTGCGCTGCAGACCTTCGTGGACACCACCGACCGGCCCACGCTCATCATCGTGCAGAGCACCATCGGCTACGGCGCCCCGCACAAGGCGGACACGAAGGAGGCCCACGGCGAGCCGCTCGGCGCCGAGGAAGTGCGGCTGACCAAGCGCTTCTACGGCGTCGATCCGGACGCCACCTTCGCGGTGCCCGAGGGCGTGCGGGCGCACCTCGCGGCGCAGTTCGGCCAGCGCGGTGTGCAGGCCCACGGCGCGTGGACCCAGCGCTTCGCCGCCTACCGGGCGCGGTATCCGAAACTCGCCGTGCAGCTCGACCAGATGCAGCACCGCACCTTGCCGCCTGGCTGGGAGGCCGACTGGCCGACCTTCGCCGCCGATGCCCACGGGCTGGCCACGCGCGACGCGTCCGGCCAGGTGCTCAACGCGATCGCCGCCCGGGTGCCCTGGCTGATCGGCGGGGCGGCCGACCTCGGACCCTCCACGAAGACGCGCCTGGGCGACCACGCCGGTGATTTCGAGCCGCCCGGTGGTGGCGGTGGTGCGGGTGACTACCGGGGCCGCAACCTGCACTTCGGCGTGCGCGAACACGCGATGTGCGCCATCTCCAACGGGCTGGCGCTGTCCGGCCTGCGGCCGTTCGCGGCCAGCTTCCTCGTCTTCTCCGACTACGGGCGCGGGGCGATCCGGCTCAGCGCGATGATGGGCCAGCCGGTGCTCTACCTCTGGACCCACGACTCGATCGCCATGGGCGAGGACGGCCCGACCCACCAGCCCGTCGAGCAGCTCGCCTCGCTGCGCGCGCTGCCGGGCATGGTGGTGCTGCGGCCGGCCGACGCGAACGAGGTGGTCGAGGCCTGGCGGGTGGCGATGCAGTGCACCGACCGGCCGGTGAGCCTCGTGCTGTCGCGCCAGGCGCTGCCGACGCTGGACCGCAGCCGCTACGGCAGTGCGCGCGGCGTGGCCCGCGGCGCCTACGTGCTGGCCGATCCATCCGACGGCCGCGCGCCCGACGTGCTGCTGATCGGCACGGGCAGCGAAGTGGCACTCTGCCTGGCCGCCTTCGAGCAGCTCAGCGCCGAGGGCATCGCGGCGCGGGTCGTCAGCATGCCCTCGTGGGACCTGTTCGAGGCCCAGAGCGCCGACTACCGCGACCGCGTGCTGCCGCCCGAGCTGCTGGCGCGGGTGGCGGTCGAGGCCGCCTCGCCGCTGGGCTGGGAGCGCCATGTCGGCTCGGACGGTGTGGTGATCGGGATGACCGGTTTCGGGCACTCGGCGCCGGGGGCGGTGGTGCAGGCAGCCTGCGGCTTCGATGTCGCGCACGTGGTCGCCGCGGCGCACGAGCAGTTGCTGTGGCACCCGGGACTGGCGGCCCGCACGGCATAGGCCCCGTCCTACAGGCGATGGTCGTGCCGTCCGCTGCCGGGGGTGGGGCGGTCTTTCCATACTCGTTCTTTGTCACGCGAAACGAAGGTTCCCCATGAACAAGCTTTTCACCCTGGGCGCGGCCGTGCTGATCGCCGCTGCGCTGCTGCCGGTGGCCGAAGCCGCCCCGATGACCCGCGCCGACTACGACGCAGCGATCAAGAAGTGCAACCCGCTGGTGGGCGATCCGCGTGCGCTGTGTACCGAGGCCGTCCAGCAGCAGTGGCAGATCGAATCCAGGCGCAACCGCCCGGCCGACAGCAGCCGGCGCCAGCGTCCGGCCGACTACTACGTGGCGATGAAGAAGTGCAAGGCCCTGTCGGGCAGCGACCAGGCGGTCTGCTCCGAAGAGGCCAAGCAGAAGTGGCCGCTGCCGCCCAAGGTGGACACCGCGCCGAAGGACGCCGCCACCGTCCGCCGCGACGCGGACTACGCCATCGCGATCCAGCAGTGCAACACCCTGGTCGGCGATCCGCAGGCGCTGTGCACCGAAACGGCCAAGCAGAAGTTCGGCAAGCACTGAACGCCGCTTGGCGGGCATAGACTGTGCGGCCGAAGAGGAGGCCGCGATGGGGTCGATGCGCAGCAGGACGGTGGCAGGGTGGATGGCGGCGGTGCTGACCGGCTGGACGCTGGCCGGCGCGGCACAGGCGGCCCGGGTGGTCACGGCGACGCCCAGCGGCGAGGTGTCCGAGGCGGTGCAGATCCGGCTGCGTTTCGACACCGCGGTCGTCCCCTTCGGCTCGCCGGCCTTGCCTGATCCGGCCACGCTGCGCTGCGAAGGCCTGGGCGCCCAGGCGGCACCCGCCGGCAGCCGCCGCTGGATCAGCGACCGCGAGTGGACCTACGACCTGAACGACGCGCTGCCGCCCGGTGTCGCGTGCCAGCTGTCGATCGCGTCGACCTGGAAACCGCTGAACGGCACGCTGGACGGGCCGCGCGAGTTCCGCTTCTCGTCGGGCGGGCCGGCGGTGCTGTCGGTCGAGCCATACGAAGGCGCGCAGGTCGAGGAAGACCAGCACTGGCTGCTGCGCCTGAACGGCCCGGTCGTCGCCGACACGGTGCGGCGCAACGCCTGGTGCGAGGTGCAGGGCATCGGCGAGCGGATTCCCGTGACCTGGGTCGAAGGAGCGCCGCGCACCGCGCTGCTGAAGAACCAGCAGATCAAGGACCAGGACGCCGAGCGCGTCGCGGTGCTGACCTGCCAGCGCCCGCTGCCGCCCGCGGCCGGCGTCAAGCTGGTGTGGGGGCCGGGCATCGCTGCGGCCAACAACCCGAAGATCGTCACCCGCACGCCGCGCCGCTTCGCGTGGGAGGTGCGCGAGCGCTTCACCGCCGAGTTCAGCTGCGAGCGCGAGCGGGCCGAGGCGCCGTGCATTCCGCTGCGGCCGATGCAGCTGCGCTTCTCGGCGCCGGTGGCACGCGAGGTGGCGGCGCAGATCCGCCTGGCGCGCGTGGACGGGCAGGGCACCGCGCTGGCACCGAAATTCGCCCGCGACGCGACCGATGCGACCGTCGAGGTCATCGACTTCCCCTCGCCGCTGGACGAGCGCACGCGCTACCAGCTCACGCTGCCCAAGGACTTCCGCGACGCCTCGGGCCGCGCGCTGGCGAATGCCTCGGCCTTCCCGCTGCAGACGGCGACGGGCGGGATGCCGCCGCTGGCCAAGTTCGCCGCGGCGCCGTTCGGCGTGGTCGAGCTGGGCACCGCCGCCGAGCCGGGAATGCTGCCGATCACCGTGCGCCATGTCCACGAAGGCAGCGGCCCGCCGCCGAAGGCGCGGCTGAACATCAAGACGCTGGACGCGGGCACCGCCGACAAGGAGATCCTCCAGTGGTTTTCCAAGGTGCAGCGCCACCATGAAACCAGCTTCACCGCCAAGGAAGTCGGCTGGCCGCAGAAGGACTGGACCGTCACCGAAACCGTGACCGGCGACGACGGCAAGCCGCGCCAGGTGACGCGCGACCGCATGGTCGGCGCGCGTGAGCTGTCGCTGCTGGCCAAGGAAACCGAGGTCCAGCGCAGCGACCTGCCCGGCCCCAATGCGGACACCGCGAAGACCCCCGGCGTGACCGAGGTGCTCGGCCTGCCGCTGACACGCTCCGGCTACCACGTCGTGGAAATCTCCTCGCGCGTGCTCGGCCGCCAGTTGCTGGCCCGGGAGACGCCGATGTACGTCCGCGCCGGCGTGCTGGTGACGCCGATGGGCGTGCATTTCAAGCGCGGGCGCTCGTCCAGCCTCGTCTGGGTGACGACGCTCGACCGCGCGCAGCCGGTGGCGAATGCCGACGTGGCGGTGAACGACTGCCGGGGGGACGTGCTCTGGTCCGGCCGCACCGATGCGCAGGGCGTGGCGCGGATTCCGCGCGGCTTCGAGACGAGTGACGACCAGTGCCTCACCGACAACGGCCTGTTCGTGACGGCCCGCAGCCCGGCGCGTGCCGATGGCGGGCGCGACCTGTCGTTCGTGTTCAGCGGCTGGAGCCAGGGCATCGAGTCGTGGCGCTTCAACCAGCCGACCGCCAGCGGCCCGCTTGACGACCGCAACGCCGTGCGCGCCCACACGGTGTTCGACCGCACGCTGCTGCGCGTGGGCGAGACGGTGTCGATGAAGCACTGGCTGCGTCTGGAAACCGAGCGCGGCTTGGCGGCGTTCAAGGCCGAGCAGCAGCCGGACGAGGTGGACATCACCCACGTGGCGACGGGCGAGGTGGTGACGCTGCCCTATGCGCGGGCGATGCGCTGGGCGATCCCCAAGGAGGCCAAGCAGGGCTTCTACGAGGTGACGCTCAAGCGCAAGGACGGCGCGTCGTGGTCGTCCGGGCAGTTCCGTGTCGAGGCGTTCAAGACTCCGTTGGTCGATGCACGGCTGTCGGCGCCGACCGGGCCGCAGATCGCGCCGCGTGCGCTGAACCTCGGCGTGCAGCTCACGCACCTGTCGGGCGGCGGGCTGTCCACCGCGGCGTCGCTGAACGCGCTGCTGCGGCCGGCCTACATCCATTTCCCCGACTACAGCGACTACAACTTCACCCCCCAGTCCCGCACCGACCCGGCGACCGGCGAGTCCGTCAGCCGCGTGCGCGAGCAGGTACTCGCCGACCGCCAGCCGGTGAAGACCGATGCACAGGGTGCCGCGACCGCCAAGGTGGAGCTGCCCGCCAGCGTGCAGGCGCTGCAGGTGCCGGCCGAGCTGGTGACCGAGGTCAGCTTCGACGACCCGAACGGCGAGCGCCAGACCGTGGGCCGCACGACGGTGCTGTGGCCGTCGAGTCTGGTGGTCGGCATCCGGGCGCGCAGCTGGCTGGCGCAGAAGGGGCGGGTGCCGGTGCAGATGGTCGTGCTCGACACCGCGGGCAAGCCGCAGGCGGGGCAGTCCGTCGTGCTGCGCGGCGAGCAGCGCACGTCGCTGACGACGCGCCAGAAGGTGGTCGGTGGTTTCTACGCCTACGACTCGAAGGAGCAGGTGAAGGATCTTGGCCAGCTCTGCAGCGGCAAGACCGACGCGCGCGGCCTGCTGGTCTGCGACCTCGACGTGACCCAGTCGGGCGAACTCCAGCTCATCGCGCAGGCCAGCGACAGCGCCGGCAAGCGGGCCGAATCGAGCGCCTCGGTCTGGGTCAGCCTGGGCGGGGAACTCTGGTTCGAGCAGGACAACGACGACCGCATTGACCTGCTGCCCGAACAACGCGACCTGAAACCGGGCGAGACGGCGCGGCTGCAGGTGCGCATGCCGTTCCGCGAGGCGACGGTGCTGGTGACGGTCGAGCGCGAGGGTGTGCTGGACGCGAAGGTGGTGAACCTGCGCGGCAGCGACCCGGTGATCGAGGTGCCGATTCCGAAGGCGTCCGCGGCCGGCGCGGGTTCCTGGGCGCCGAACGTGTACGTCAGCGCGCTGGTGCTGCGCGGGCGGATCCGGCATGTGCCGTGGTATTCGTTCTTCGACTGGGGCTGGCGCGCGCCGACGCTGTGGTGGAACGCCTGGCGCCACGAAGGGCCGGACTACCAGCCGCCGACCGCGATGGTCGATCTGGCCAAGCCGGCGTTCAAGCTGGGCGTGGCGGCGCTGCGCGTCGGGCTGGACGAGCACCGGCTGGAGGTGAAGGTCACGCCCGCGCAGCCGCAGTACGGCGTGCGTCAGACGGCGAAGACCACGGTGCAGGTGCTGCGCGGTGGCCAGCCGCTGGCGGGCGGCGAGGTGGCGTTCGCGGCGGTCGATGAAGGGCTGCTGGCGCTGATGCCGAACAACTCGTGGGAGTTGCTGGAGGCGATGTTCCAGCCGCGCGCGTGGGGCGTGGAAACGTCCACCGCGCAGAACGAGATCATCGGCCGCCGGCACTACGGCCGCAAAGCCATCGCCCCCGGCGGCAGTGGCGGTCGCAACCCGACGCGGGAGCTGTTCGACACGCTGCTGCTGTGGCAACCGGCGGTGAAGCTCGACGCGCAGGGCCGCGCGACGATCGACGTGCCGCTGAACGACTCGCTGACCAGCTTCCGGCTGGTGGCCATCGCCGACGGTGGGACGAGCGGCGTGGACCAGTTCGGCACCGGCAGCGCGTCGATCCGCGTCAGCCAGGACCTGCAGATGCTCGCCGGCCTGCCGACGCTGGTGCGCGGCGGTGACCAGTTCGAGGCGCTCTACACGCTGCGCAACACGACGGCGCGGGCGATGAAGGTCAAGGCGACGCTGACTGGCCAGCCGGAACAGCAGGTGTCGATCCCGGCGGGCGCCGCCACGGAAGTGCGCTGGAAGGTCACGGTGCCGCAGGACGTGACGGCGCTGACCTGGGAAGGTGGTGCCGAGGAGGTGGGCGTGGCCGCGGGTGGCCAGCCGGCGCGCGACCGCATCAAGGTCGTGCAGCAGGTGCAGCCGGCCGTCCCGGTGCGCGTGCAGCAGGCGACGATCCGCCAGCTCGACGGCGCAGTGAGCTGGCCGGTGGCGCCGCCCGCGGACGCGCTGCCGGGGCTGGGCGGTGTGCAGGTGACGCTCAAGCCGACGCTGGCCGGGGCGCTGCCGGGCATCCGGCGTTTTTTCGAGCTGTACCCGTACCGCTGCCTGGAGCAGCAAACCTCGCGCGCCATCGGCCTGCACGACACGGCGGCGTGGACCACGCTGGTGGGCGAGCTGCCGACCTACCTCGACCGCGACGGCTTGGCCCACTACTTTCCGCCGTCATCCGACAGCGCCGGCGGGGGCAGTGACGCGCTGACGGCGTATGTGCTGGCGGCCTCGCAAGCGGCCGGCTGGAAGATCCCGGACGCGCCGCGCGAGGCGATGCTGGCCGGGCTGACCGCGTTTGTCGAAGGCCGGCTGGAGCGCCGCCTGCCGTCGCCGCGGAGCGATGCGCTGGAGCGCGACGTGCGCAAGCTCGCCGCGATCGAGGCGCTGTCGCGGCACGGCCGGGCGTCGGCGCGGCTGCTCGGCTCGCTGGAGATCGCACCACAGCAGTGGCCGACCGGCGCGCTGATCGACTGGCTGGCCATCCTGCGCCGCGTCGACGGCATCCCGCAGCAGGCGCAGCGGGTGGACGAGGCGCGCAACCTGCTGCGCGCCCGGCTGGTCGCAGGCGGCACGACGCTGAAGTTCGCCGACGAGTCGGGCGATGCGTGGTGGTGGCTGATGACCGGCGCGGACGCCAACGCGGCGCGGCTGCTATTGACGGCGGTGGACGATGGCCCGGGCTGGCGCGAAGACCTGCCGCGGCTCGTCACCGGCCTGATGGCGCGTCTGGACGCCCAGCGCAGCGGCGCGTTCTCGACGACGACGGCCAACGTCTGGACCACGCTGGCGCTGGACCGCTTCTCGGCGGTGCACGAGTCGACGCCGGTCACGGGCCGCAGCCGCGCCGCGCTCGGGACGACCACGCGGGAACTCGACTGGGCGAAGCAGGCCGGCGGTGGGGCGATGAGCCTGCCGTGGGCGGCGCCGTCCAGCACGCCGGCCACGCTGACGGTCACGCAGCAGGGCACCGGCAAGCCGTGGGTGGCGCTGCAGAGCCTGGCCGCCGTGCCGCTGAAACAACCGTTCAGCGCCGGCTACCGCATCGAGCGCAGTGTCACCGGTGTCGAGCAGAAGACCGCGGGCCAGTGGACGCGGGGCGACGTGCTGCGCGTGCAGTTGAAGGTGACGGCGATGGCCGACCTCGGCTGGGTGGTCATCAGCGACCCGGTGCCGCCGGGCGCGGCGCTGCTGGGCAACGGGCTGGGCCGCGATTCGCAGATCGCGACCCGCGGCGAGCAGTCGAGCGGAGCCGCCTGGCGCGTGTACGAGGAACGTCTGCCGAAGGCCTGGCGCGCCTACTACGCCTGGCTGCCGCGCGGCACGCACACGGTCGAGTACACGATGCGGCTGAACACCGCCGGCCGCTACCTGTTGCCGCCGAGCCGCGTCGAGGCGATGTATGCGCCGGAGAACTTCGGCGAAGTGCCGGTGGGCGTGATGGATGTCTCGTTCTGAACAATCCACCCTGAAATCGGGGGTGTAGTTCACAGGTACTTGGACGTATCTTTCAGTCCAACGCGGCACGGCATGTCAAGGCCTTGGCGCGGTATCTGAACCTTTTTATCGATTCATCGAGCGATTCATGAAATCAGGGGGGGCCTGTCAAAGCGACAGGCCCTTTTATCTTTGGCGATACAGTCTGTCGACTGATTGCGTCAACATGAACCGCTCCCGCCATGCCCCTTTCCACGCCGTCATTCCCGCGCAAGCGGGAACCCACGCGGTCAGAAAGTGGTGGCGTGCGTGGGTCCCCGCTTTCGCGGGGATGACGGTGTGGGGGGTGAGTGCGGTGGCGCTGGCGCTGCCGACCTACCCCGAAGTCCGCGCCGCCCACCGCCCCTCCGACTTCACCCTCCTCGACCGCCAGGGCACTCCTCTCCAGTCGATCCGCACCGACCCCACCGCCCGCCGCCTGCCCTGGGTCGCGCTCACCGATTTCTCCCCCGCGCTGCGCACGTCGATCGTGCTCGCCGAAG
The DNA here is from genome assembly GCF_963924895.1 of uncultured Sphaerotilus sp. NCBI lineage: Bacteria > Pseudomonadati > Pseudomonadota > Betaproteobacteria > Burkholderiales > Sphaerotilaceae > Sphaerotilus > uncultured Sphaerotilus sp. The sequence goes on along the minus strand of NZ_CAWURG010000024.1, from coordinate 16,172 downwards.
ACCACCGCTTCCACGCCCACACCGGCGTGGACTGGTCCGGTCTGGCGCGCAGCACCTGGGCGAACCTCGCGGGCGACGGCGCGAAGCAGGGCGCATCCACCATCACGATGCAGCTCGCCGGCCTGATCGACGCCGACCACGCCCGCCCGGCGCAGGGCCGCAGCGTCGTCGGCAAGCTTGGCCAGATCGCTGCAGCCCGCCAACTGGAAGCCCGCTGGAGCAAGGCGCAACTGCTGGAGGCTTATCTGAACCGCGTGCCGATGCGCGGCGAGCTGGTCGGCATTCCGGCGGCGTCGCGGGTGCTGCTCGGCAAGCACCCGAGCGGGCTGGACGCGGCCGAGTCGGCGTTGCTCGCCGCGCTGGTCCGCGGGCCGAACGCGGCGCGGGACGTGGTGGTGCGCCGCGCCTGTGCGCTGATGCAGCAGCAGCGGCTGGACTGCGCTGCGCTGGAGCCGGTCGCGTCGCGGGCGCTGGTGCCTGGTGCCTCTGCTCGTGCCGTGCAGCCTGCGCCGCCGAGCGATGCGCCGCACTACGCCCGCCACCTTCTTCGCTCGCTGAAACCGCCGTTCCCCGCCACGCTGAAGACGACGCTCGACGCCGGCCTGCAGCGGCTGGCTGTTCAATCGCTGCGCCAGCAACTTGCCGAACTCAGCCTGCGCCACATCGAGGACGGCGCCGTGCTCGTGCTCGACAACGCCACGGGCGCCGTGCGCGCCTGGGTCGGCTCGTCGGGCGCGGCGCTGTCGGACGCCGCCGCCGTGGACATGGTGCTCACCCGCCGCCAGCCCGGCTCTACGCTCAAGCCCTTCGTCTACGCGATGGCCTTCGAGCGCCGGCTGATCACACCCGCCAGCCTGCTCGAAGACGCGCCCGCGCAGCTCATGGCCGGCAGCGGCGTCTACGCTCCGCAGAACTACGACCACGACTACCACGGCTGGGTCAGCGCCCGCAACGCGCTGGCCGCCAGCCTGAACATCCCCGCCGTGCGCCTGGGCGTGATGCTGACGCCGGATGCGCTGTTCGACCGCCTGAACGCCTACGGCCTGGCGATCCGCCACAGCGGTGGCTTCCACGGCGCCGCGCTCGCGCTTGGCAGCGCCGAGGTGACGCTGTTCGCGCTGACCAATGCCTATCGCGCGCTCGCCAATGGGGGCCGGACGGCGAATGGGCAGGTCGGCACACCGGCTGCGGCCTGGCTGGTCGGTGACATCCTCTCGGACAACGCGGCCCGCGCGATCACCTTCGGCCTCGACAGCCCGCTGGTCACGCGCGGCTTCGCGGCGGTGAAGACCGGCACCAGCAAGGACTTGCGCGACAACTGGTGCGTCGGCTGGACGGACCGCTACACGGTCGGCGTCTGGGTCGGCAACGCCAGCGGCGAGCCGATGCAGGCGGTCAGCGGCACGGTCGGCGCCGCACCCGTCTGGCGCACGCTGGTGCAGGCGCTGCACGACGGCCAGCCCTCACGCCCGCCGCCGATGCCCGCGGGTGTCGTGCGCCAGCTCGTCGCAGGTGACGCCCAGCCCGCGCGCATCGAGCATTTCCTCGCCGGCACCGAGCAGGCCGAGATCCGCCGCGGTGGACATACCCTGGCGTCCGCCCAGTACCACGGCATCGCCAGCCCGCAACAGGGCGCGCTGTTCGCGATCGACCCGGACATCCCGCCCCAGGTCCAGCGCCTTGTCTTCGAAGGCGAGCCGGGGCAGTGGTGGCTCGACGGCAAACGCATCGGGCAGGGCCGCCGCGTGAGCTGGGCGCCGTGGCCGGGGCGGCATGTGCTGGAGCTGCGACTGGCGGGGGGGCGGGTGGAGACGGTGCGGTTCGAGGTACGCGGGGCGGTGGCGCGGCCTCGGCCCTGAACTGGATATGCTGGCCGGGTTGCAGTTCTGATCTGACCCGAGGAGACAACCCCCATGAACGAACTCGCTTCCCGCATCGCGCTGGTTACCGGCGCCGGCAGCGGCATCGGCCGCGCCACCACGTTGACCCTGCTGCGTGCCGGCTGGACCGTCGTGCTCACCGGCCGCCGCGCCGAACGCCTGCACGGTGTCATCGCCGAGGCGCAGGCCGCACAGCCGGACGACGACCTGGCCGCCCGCACGCTGGCGGTCGTCGCCGACGTGACGGACGAGGCCTCGGTGCTCGCGCTGTTCGAGGCGGTGCGCGCCCGCTTCGGCCGGCTGGACATGCTGTTCAACAACGCCGGTCTGTTCACGCCCGCCGCGCCGGTCGAGGACGTGACGCTGGAGAACTGGAACCTCTCGGTCAACACCAACCTGACCGGCGCCTTCCTCTGCACCCGCGAGGCCTTCCGGCTCATGAAGGTGCAGTCGCCGCAGGGCGGGCGGATCATCAACAACGGCTCGATCTCGGCCCACGTGCCGCGCCCCTGGGCGATCGGCTACACGGCGACCAAGCACGCGATCACCGGGCTGACCAAGGCGGCGTCGCTGGACGGGCGGCGCTGGAACATCGCGGTCGGGCAGATCGACATCGGCAATGCGGCGTCCGACATGACCGTGAAGATGCGCGCCGGCACGCTGCAGGCCGATGGCGAACTGCGCACCGAGCCGGTGATGGACGTGCAGCACGCGGCGGATGCCGTGCTGCACATGGCGAACCTGCCGCTGTCGGCCAATGTGCTCACCATGACGGTAATGGCGACGGCGATGCCCTACGTCGGCCGCGGCTGAAGCGGCTACATCGGCGCGCTCAGGCCGTCGGGCAGCCGCCCGAGTGCTCGTGGCGCAGGTAGAGGTCGGTGTCGGGCAGTTGCTCGCGCAGCACGTCGAAGGCGAGTTCCGCCAGCACCTGGGCACTGCCGCAGTGCCCGCCGCCGAGGTGCATGGTCAGCACCACTTCGTCCGGCGTGATCTCCAGCGAGCGCACCCGGCCGCTGCTGACGATGTCCGGGCCGCCCTGGGCTTCGCGCACGCGGCGCAGCGCGTGCACCACCTTGTCCAGCAGGACCGGCTCCCCGACCCAGACGGGTTCGACGGGCGGGGACTTGGCCTGGCCGTTCGGGGCCACGTGCATCCAGATGGGGCGGTGAACTAAGGACATTCCCTGATGATGCACCGCCTTCGGGCGCACTGGGATTGATGTTGGTCAATCCTCGTCTGACCACCCGAGCCGTCGTCGCAATGCAACGCTGGCGCGCCTGGGCGACCACTCGACGTCGTGGTCGAGGGTCAGGTAGATGTCCGTGTCCGGCAAGACGGACTGGATGGCGCGGAAGGCGGCGTCGGCCGTCAGGTCGCTGAGCGGGCAGCCGGCGCCGAGGCTCACGAAGCGCAACCAGGCCTCGCCCTGGGTCAGGCGCAGGGACTCAATCAGGCCGAGTTCGAGGATGCTGGCTGGTACCTCCGGATCGCGTACCTGGCGCAGCGCATCGAGGCTGCGCAGCAAGGCATCGGCCGGACCTTCCAGCGTCAGCTCCGGCACGGGGGACAGACAGGACAACGGGGACAACGACGGTGCGGCGGGGATCATGGGCCAGTCCTCCACGGCGGGTTCAAGCGGTGCGGCAGTCGTTGCGACTATCGGCAGTGCACTCCCCCAAGGGCTTGCGCCGCATCAAGCGGATGGCGCAAGCCCAGCCCTTGGTCAGTGCAATGCGGCCGGATACGCCTGCTGGGCCAGCCGCGCCTGCTGCTGCAGGGCATCGAAGGTGAACGGCTCGGGCTGGTGGAAGTAGTAGCCCTGGCCCCACTGCACGCCCAGCTCCGCCAGCAGTTGCGCCACCGACTCGGTTTCCACGAACTCCGCCACCACCGGCTTGTCCAGCAGCCGTGCCATGTCGACCATCGAGCGCACCATGGCCTGGTGGGTCGGCTCGGTCTGCATGTCGCGCACGAACAGGCCGTCGATCTTGAGCGTGTCGAAGGGCAGCTCGCGCAGGTAGGCGAAGGACGCATAGCCCGAACCGAAGTCGTCGAGCGAGAAGCGGCAGCCCGCGTCGTGCAGCGTCTGCATGAACTCGCGCGCCTGGGCGAGGTTGCCGATGGCCTGGGTCTCGGTGATCTCGAAGCACAGCAGGTCCGGGCGCACGCCGTGCTGCGCGATCGAGGCCAGCACCTGCTGCGCCAGCCCCGGCTCGCGCAGCGACACGGCCGACAGGTTCAGCGTCACCTGGCCGAGCTGCTGCTGCAGTTCGGGGTGGCGGCCGATCAGCGCGAGCACCTCGCCGAGCATCCAGCGGTCGATCTCGCCGATCAGGTGGAAGCGCTCGGCCAGCGCGATGAACTGCGTCGGCGCGATGAGTTCGCCGCGCACCGGGTCCCACAGGCGCACCAGCACCTCCACGCGCAGCGGGCCGCCCGCATCAAGCGACTGCAGGCGCTGGAAGAAGATGCGGAAGCGGCCGTGGCGCAGCGCGTCCATCAGCACCAGCGCCCAGTTGGTGGTCTCGCGCTGCGAGGCTTCGCCGACGCGGGTCGGCGTGTAGGGGCGGACCTGGCCTCGGCCCTCGCGCTTGGCCAGGAACACCGTCTCGTCGGCCATCTGCATGAGCTGGTCGAAGGACACCAGATCGCGGTCCAGCGGCACGATGGCGATGGTGGCGGCCAGCGAGAAGCGGCGCTCCTGCCAGACGAAGGACCAGTCCTGCAGGGCGGCCAGCAGCTGCCGCACCAGCCCCGCGCCCAGATCGGCCTCCTCGCTGACGACGGCGAACTGGTCGCCACCCAGGCGCGCGAGGAAGTCGCCCCGGCGCAGCAGCCCGCCCATCAGGTCGGCGAACTGTCGCAGCAGCTCGTCGCCGGCGATGCAGCCGCAGCTCTCGTTGACGAGGCGGAACTGGGCAATGTCGATCAGCAGCATCACCGCCGGACCCGCGGGGGCCGCCTGCCGCTGCAGCCGGGCGAGCAGTTGCGTGACGTGGGCGTCGAGCGCGCCGCGGTTGTGCAGCCGGGTGATGAAGTCGTGGCTGGCGAGGTAGCCCAGGCGGTCCTGCATGTAGCGGCGCTCGTTGATCTCGTGGCGCAGCTGCTGGTTGGCCAGCGTGAGGTCGGCGGTGCGTTCGCGCACCTTGTCTTCGAGCGCGCGGTTCAGCTCGCGCAGCTCGGCGAGCAACTGGCGCCGCTCCAGCTGGTGGCGCACCCGGGCGCGCACCTCGTCGGGCTGGATCGGCTTGGTGATGTAGTCGGTGCCGCCGACGGCGAAGCCGCGCGCCACGTCGTCCACCCGCGCGGTGCAGAAGATCACCGGGATGTCCGCCGTGCGCGGATCGGCCTTGAGCTGGGTGCAGACCTCGAAACCGTCCAGGCCCGGCATCATCACGTCGAGCAGGATCAGGTCCGGCTGCAAGCGCTGGGCCAGATCCAGTGCGCGGGTGCCGTTGGTGGCGATGAGCAGGTCGGCGTCGATCTCGACCAGCGTGGCCTGCAGGACGTCGATGTTCTGCGGCGTGTCATCGACGATGAGGATGCGGGAAGGGGTCGTGCTCACAGGGGTGTTTCCTCGGCTTGCAGGGCGCGGGATTGCTGGATCAGGCGATCGAAGTCGTAGTCGGCGGCTGCGGCTTGCAGCGCGGCGAGCGTGTCGGCGGGCAGGGCGTCGGCGGTACCCGCGCGGTCGGCCAGCCCGGCCAGGGCCTGGCGCACCTGCTTGAGCGCGCCGCGGTCGGCGGCTTCGGCCAGTTCGGCGAGCAGGGCGGTGCTGGCCGGGCCGATGCAGGTGGTGGCGGACACGGGTTCGGCCGCGGCCGGCCTCGGCGGCGTGTCCGTGACCGGCACGAAGCGGGCCCCCGCGTGCAGGGCCAGCATGTGGTGGATGTCCTCGAAGGCATAGGGCTTGCCGACGAAGTCGCTGAAGCCGAGTCCGATGTAGTGCCGCCGTTCGTGCTCGAGGCTGGAGGCCGACACGGCCACCACCGGCGGTTGTGCCCCGTCCGTCTGTTCGCGCAGCCGCTGCAGCATCTGCATGCCGTCGAGCACCGGCATCCGGATGTCGGTGAACACGATGTCGAAGCCGCCCTGGCCCGCGGCGCGCAGGCCTTCCAGCCCGTTCTCCACCGCCTCCACCGTGCAGCCGGTCCGCTGCAGCAGTTCGACCAGGATGTCGCGGCTGTGCGCATCGTCCTCGACCACCAGCGCCCGCACCGGCGTCTCGCCCGACAGGCGCTGCGGCCCTTCATGGCGCGGCAGGGCGACGCTGCTTTCGGTGCTGCGCGGCAGTGGCAGCGTCAGCCGCGCCTGCGTGCCCTGGCCGGGCGTGCTGTCGAGCACCAGATCGCCGCCCATCGAACGCGCCATGTGCCGCGCCAGCACCAGCCCCAGCCCGGTGCCGCCCTTGTCCAGCCCGGCCTGGCCCTGGCGGAAGGGCGCGAAGAGCTGCGCCAGTTCGTCGGCGGCCATGCCCGGCCCGGTGTCGGTGATGTCGATGTGGACCAGCTCGCCCGCGCGCCGCACCGCCAGCGTCACCCGGCCCTGGTCGGTGAACTTGACGGCGTTGCTCAGCAGGTTGAGCACCATCTGCCCCACCTTGGTCCGGTCGGCATGCACCGGCTCGGCGGCGTCCAGCGCCAGATCGACCATGAACGCCAGCCCGCGGGCGTGGGCGCGCGGCCCCATCAGCTGCACGATCTCGTCGAGTTCCTGGCGCAGGTCGAAGTGCTGGCGGTGCAGTTGCAGCCCGCCGGCCTCGATCTTGGACAGGTCCAGCACGTCGTTGATCAGCCGCAGCAGCCGCTGGCCCGCCTGCAGCACGACGCGCAGCCGGCCGCGGGTGCTGTCGTCGTGGCGCGGCTCTTCGAGCAGGATCTGGGCATAGCCGATCACCGCGTTCAGCGGCGTGCGGATCTCGTGGCTCATGTTGGCCAGGAACATGGTCTTGGCCTGGTTGGCCTGCTGGGCCTGGGCGCTGGCGTGGCGCAGGTCGGTCTCCAGGCGGCGGCGTTCCTCGACCTCGGCGCTGAGCTGGGTGTTGCTCTGCGCGAGTTCCTGCGTGCGGTGGCTGACCTGGTCCTCCAGGCCGTCGAGCACCGCCTGCATCGCGCGGTCATGGCGCTGGCGCACCAGCACGATGCCGCTCAGCAGCGCGGTGAAGGCCAGGCCACTGGCGAGGATGCCGCCCTGCAGCGCGCTGGGCCGGGGCGGCTCGTCCAGCCAGCCCGGGCGCATCAGCAGCGTCCAGCGCCGGTCGGCGAACTGCACTTCCATCTTCGCGTGCAGCCCGGATTCGAACAGCCGCTCCACCTGGGGCGACGTGCGGGGCTGCCAGGGCTCCACCGGGCGCGCCTGGCGTTTCAGGTCGTGGTGGGAGTAGACGCCGGTGCTGTTCGCCTCCAAGGCTTCGTGCAGCAGCAGGTCGAGCCGCCCGCCGGCCATCTGCGCCTGCGTGCGCTCGACCATCTGCCCCAGGTCGATCACCCCCGACACCAGCCCGTGCACGCGGCTCGGGTCGTGGCGGCCGTCCACGTCCATGCTGCCCGTCAGCACCGGCGCGTACAGGGTCACGGCGCTCACGTCCGAGGCCGCGCGGGCCAGCGACACATACGGCGCCGTCGCCCGCACGCCGCCGAAGGCCACCGCCTCGGAGATCGCGCCGTGCCGCTCCGGGTCGCCGGTTTCGTCCACGCAGACCAGCGCCTCGTTGCCGTCGGACGGCGTGGCCCAACGCAGCGGGTAGTAGAGCGGCCGGTCATCGGCCCGCACCAGCGCGCCGTCGGCGTTCATCTCGCGGATGTACTGGCCGTCCAGTCCGAACGGACTGTCTTCGAACACGGCGCGGTTGTCTGCCGACACCCGCTGCAGCCAGCCGAAGTGCAGCACCCAGGGGCTGCGTGCGGCCATCGGTTTGGCCACGGTGTTGAACTCGTCCTGCGCGATCTCGCGCCGGTAGTGGAAGTCGCGCAGCCGCTCGACGTCGCTCACCGCCATGTCGATGTGGTTCTGGAGCGCCATCGCCATCGCCCGGGCTTCGCCGCGGAAGGCTTCGGTGCGGGTCTGCACGGCCAGACTGCCGGCCAGCGACACCGCCAGCAGCGTCAGCCCCAGGCCCAGGCACTGCACCGGAAAGGTCAGCATCGCCAGCAGCGCCCGGCCCGACACCTGCCCGCCGCCCTGTGGCGGTATCAGCATCAGCGGGGTCACCAGCAGCAGCCCGACCAGTTGCGCCAGCCCCATGTCCAGCCACAACCGGACCAGCCCGGCGGTGTGCCCGTCCGGCGCGCTGACGAGACCGAGCAGGCACCACACCCCGATGAGCAGCCCGCTGCCCGCCATGCTGGCCAGTGCGGCCACCGCGGCGAAACGCAGCGGTTGCCAACCCGGCTGTTCGCGCACGCGCCGGCGCAGGCCGCGCAGCAGCTGCGCGCTGGCCATCGTCTGCACGGCGGTCACCGAGCCGAGCGCCAGGGTGCCCAGCACGAGCGACATCGGCGCGTCCAGCACGTCGGTCTTCCACTGGGCGAGCCACAGGCCGTAGCCCACCACCCAGCCGAAGGCCAGCGCCGGCCAGGCCTGCTGCCGCCATTGCAGCAGCAGCCCCAGCGACAACCCGGCCACCGGCCACAACCCGGCCGAAGGCGCCACGGGGGACGGGCTGCCGATGCCTTGCCCGAGCAGCCACGCGAGCACCACCCCTGCGGCCGCCTGCAGCGCCCACGGCGGCGCTGGCCGGTGGAGGGCCGGTTGGACGGGGCGTGGGGTGGGAGGGGCAACGGCGCTGCTGGCCATCTCGATCACGAAACAAGCGAATTAATGGCAAAAACCAAACCGAAGGATACGGGAGGCTTCTGGCAGTACCGTTGTCTTCGATGTGGGCCAGACAGATCGGCCCGGAAAATCGTGTGGCTGCCGCTAAAGTGACACGCTTGATGCCCCGAGGAGTGCCGCATGTCCCGCCCAGTTTCGAGCCTGCCCGCCCAGCCCATCAGCCGCGAGGTGCTGCAGGAAAAATACGCCAAGGGCACCGAGACGACTGCCGACGAGGTCCGCCTGCGTGTCGCCCGCGCCCTGGCCGAGGTCGAACCCGAAGCGCAGCGCGCCCACTGGGCCGAACGCTTCGCCTGGGCGCAGGCGCAGGGCTTCGTCCCCGCCGGGCGCATCGCCTCGGCGGCGGGCACCACGCTCGGCGCCACGCTCATCAACTGCTTCGTGCAGCCGGTCGGTGACTCGATCGCCGAGCCCGAGAACGGTTTCCCCGGCATCTACACCGCGCTGACCGAAGCGGCCGAGACCATGCGCCGCGGCGGCGGCGTCGGCTACGACTTCTCGCGCATCCGCCCGCAAGGCGCCTGGGTGGGGTCCACCGACAGCCACGCCAGCGGCCCGGTCAGCTACATGCGCGTCTTCGACCGCAGTTGCGAGACGGTCGAATCCGCCGGCAGCCGCCGCGGCGCGCAGATGGGCGTGCTGCGCTGCGACCACCCCGACATCGAAGCCTTCATCCACGCCAAGGACAGCGGCGACCTGCGCAACTTCAACGTCTCGGTCGGCGTCACCAACGAATTCATGCGCGCGGTCGAAGCCGATGGCGAGATCGACCTGACCCACCGCGCCGAACCCGGCCGCAAGCTCAAGACGGCGGGTGCCTTCGAGCGCGCCGATGGCCTGTGGGTCTACCGCCGCGTCCGCGCCCGCCACCTGTGGGACCAGATCATGCGGTCCACCTACGACCACGCCGAGCCGGGGATTCTCTTCATCGATCGTATCAATGAGGACAATAATCTTGGGTATTGCGAGGAGATTACCGCTACAAATCCGTGTGTGACCGGCGATACCCGATTGGCGACGCAGTTCGGGCTGATTCCGATCCGTCAACTCCAGGCGTCTGGACTGCCGCTGGAGGTGACGGTGGACAACCGCGCGCTCGGCGAGTTGACCCGTGGGACGAAGGTGCGGCCCGCGGTCCCGGCGTTCATGACGGCGCACCAGGCCGAAGTGTTCAAGGTGGTCACGCAGGACGGCTATGAAATCAAGGCCACCGCGTGGCACGACTTCTATACCGCCCGCGGCAAGCTGAAGCTGTCCGAACTGGTGCCCGGGGATGAATTGCTGGTGCAGTCGGGCAAGGGGCAGTTTGGGTTTGAAGGCGGGGCGGAGCTGGGCGCGCGGATGCTGGCCGTGACGCGCGAGGCGCTGGCTGTCGGGCAAGCGGACATTCGAATCCCGGACGCCGTCTGGTGGGGATCTGAAGCGTGCGTGCGGACGTATCTGGACGGTTTGCACGCCACCCTGCGCACCCGTCATCCCCGCGCAAGCGGGGACCCACGGGAATCACCGACGCTGCATGGCGTGGGTTCCCGCTTTCGCGGGAATGACGAGGCGGGCGGGAATGCCGAGGTCGGCGCGAAAGACGAGCCGGAGTGGCGTGGCTCGGCGTGGGTGTCCGCGCATCCGGGCTTGTTGCGGGATGTTCAGATGCTGCTGGCGAATTGTGGGTTCGTGTCCACCTTGCGCCCGCTGGGAGATGCGGACCAGCCAGACCTGCACGCGCTCGCCATCGTCGATCGACCGGGTTTCACCACCCGCATCACCGAAATCCTCCCCGTCGGCATCGAGCCTGTCTACGACACCACCCAGGCCGACCACAACACGGTGATCTTCAACGGCCTCGTGACAGGGCAGTGCGGCGAACAGCCATTGCCGTCCTACGGCTGCTGCTGCCTCGGCTCCGTCGACCTGACCCGCTTCGTGCGCAATCCCTTCGCTGCGGATGCTGCGTTCGACGAGGTGGGTTTCGCCGAGGTCTGCGCCGTGGCCACGCGGATGCTGGACAACGTGCTCGACGCCACTGTCTGGCCCCTGCCGGCGCAGCAGCGCGAGGCGATGAACAAGCGCCGCATCGGGCTGGGTTTCACCGGGCTGGGCGACGCGCTGATCATGCTGGGGCGCCGGTATGACACCGAGCCGGCGCGCGAGATGGCGCGGCGGATTTCCGCGGTGATGCGGGATGCGGCGTATGGCGCGTCGGTGGAACTGGCGAAGGAGCGTGGGGCGTTTCCGCTGTTCGATGCGGACCGGTATCTGGGCGGCGAGAGTTTTGCCTCCCGGCTGCCGGATGAATTGAAGGACCGCATCTACGCCTACGGCCTGCGCAATTCGCACCTGCTGTCGATCGCACCGACCGGCACCATCAGCCTGGCCTTTGCTGACAACGCCAGCAACGGCATCGAGCCGCCGTTCAGCTGGACCTATACCCGCCGCAAGCGCGAGGCGGACGGCAGTTTCAAGGAATATGCCGTCGAGGACCACGCCTGGCGTCTTTACCGCCATCTGCACGGCCCCGACGCGCCGCTGACCGACGCCTTTGTCACCGCGCTGGAGATGAGCGCCGAGGCGCACGAGGCGATGGTCGCGGCGGTGGCGCCGTATGTGGATACCTCGATCAGCAAGACGGTGAACGTGCCGGCGGATTATCCCTACGCGGATTTTCAGGGGCTGTATTTCACGGCCTGGAAATCCGGGCTGAAGGGATTGGCGACGTATCGGCCGAACAGCGTGCTCGGTGCGGTGCTGAGTGTCGAGCCGGCGGCTGCCCCGGCAACGGCCCCCACGCCCGCCGCGGCGCCGCAACCCCAGCCGCTGACGGTGGCCCAGCCGGCCTTGTCGATCGACCAGGACGGTGCCAACCGCCGCCTGCGCGTCGAGCGGCTGCCGCAGCCGGTCTTGGCGAGTCTGCGCTGGCCGGGGCGGCCGGAATTGCCGTCGGGGAATCCGGCCTGGAGTTACATGATCCAGCACCCGCACGGCAGTTTCTCGCTCTTCGTCGGGGAATTGCCGGCCGAGGCGGGGCCGGATGCTGGCTTGTTCGGCCAGACGCTGCCCTTCGAGGTCTGGGTGAATGGGGCCGAGCAGCCGCGGGGATTGGGCGCGCTGGCGAAAACCCTGTCGATGGACATGCGTGCGAATGACCCGAGCTGGCTGCGCCTGAAACTCGACGCGCTGGCGACGGTGGCGGAAGAGCGGGCGTTCGACATGGCCTTCCCGCCGAGCGGGGAAAAGCGCCTGTTCCCCGGCGTGGTGGCGGCGACGGCGGCGGTGATCCGCTGGCGCTGCGAGCAACTCGGTGCCTTGCAGGAGGGCGGGGCGACGCCGGTGCTGGATGCGATGTTCAGCCGCGAGGAGCCGCGCACCGGGGTGGATGGCACGCTGGCGTGGGCGGTCGACATCGAGAATCCCGGCACGGGCGAGCAATTCACGCTGACGCTGAAGGAAGTCACCCTGCCGACGCCGGAGGGCGGCCACGTCACCCGGCCGTGCGCGATCGGGTTTGCCGGCAATTACCCGCGGGCGCTGGACGGGCTGGCTCGGCTGCTGTCGCTGGACATGCGGGTGATCGACCCGGCGTGGATCGGCATGAAACTGCGCAAGTTATTGAACGTCGGCGAGCCGCTGGGGCATTTCATGGCGCCGGTGCCGGGTTTGCCGGCGGGACAGCGGCGGCAGAAAGTCTGGCCGAGCACGGTGGCGTATGTGGCGCGGCTGGTGATTCACCGCTACGCGATGCTGGGCGTGCTGGACGAGGAGGGGTATCCGGTCAACGCCATGGGCGTCCTGGCCACGCCGACGGCGGCGACCTCCGCGGTGGCCGCTTCCACCGCCCGCGCCACGATGCCCGGCAAGCCGTGTCCCGAGTGCGGGAACGCGACGATGATCCACAAGGATGGGTGCGAGTTCTGCACGTCTTGTGGGTATGTGGGGGCTTGCGGGTAACTACTGGGATTTGGTGAATATTCACCTAGGCGGCGTGGAGGAAGTCACGCCGTTTTTTCATTTGTGGCTGCGCGGTGTGCGGTAGTGCGTGGATTTTTCGTGCTCTCGCTACACTGGGTTAATGCAGGGTTTGATGAGACTTTTAGGAACGGGTTATGCGTCAACTACAGCAAAAAAATCAATGTCGACAAGGACTTGGAGCCGAGTCTCGGTCTGAGTTAGGCGTCACGAGCCAAGTTAGACAGCAGCGCCGTGAGGTCTAAATTACGTTAGCCGTCATAACTACGCGGTGCCCCTCCCAGTTTTCTTGGGTGGCTCTCGGCAAAAGGAGCCGGAATTTTAAGCTCGCGCCAATTTCCGTCTGCCAATTGCCAGCAATTTTCTAAAAATTTGACAGACCGAGTTGACTGTCAAACCAAATCCAATTCCCAACTCAATCACCGGAGAAATATGATGAAATTAATATCGAAGAAACTGCTGGCAATGTTGAGCCTTGCCGCCTCCGCCACGTCCTATGCGGCTGACTTTACATTTAGTGGAAATATTGAATATCATAATGACGTCGTGCGAATAGACTTCACACTTCTATCAGACGCAGTCGACGTTAGCGTTTGGACCGACTCATTCATGATCGGCCAGAATTTCGATCCAATTACGGCAGTATGGCGACTTCCATCTGGACTACTGGTGGGCCAAAATGATGACAATGCTTCTATTTTTGCTGGTCAGTCATACTACGATTCAGGCTTAAAGTTCGCTTCATTGTCTGCTGGCTCCTATGCATTCACTGTAACGCCTTTCAGAAACTTCGCGCCGGCCAATTTATTCGATCCGTTTGGTTATTCAGGCGATACTCCAATTCCAATTGCTGATTGGTGCCAGCCAGCTAGTAACGCTTGCTTAAATCAAAAAGGCACGTTCTGGCGCGTGCATCTTTCCGGAGTAGATAGCGCAGCACCGATTCCAGAACCGAGCACAACCGCGCTTCTTATGGCAGGACTGATGGTTATAGGAGCAGTTGCCCGTAGACGTTCTCAATACAAGGATGTACAACCACTAAGATTGGGGTGACACTCTGTTCGGCGATGAGTTATGGTATCTAGAAATGCGCCTCTGAAAGTCGGATCGCCAATCAGGCGAGTCCATGACGGCTAACCCGCCATTGCACCGGACCGCCTTCGGCGGCCGGTGAACGGCAACGTCAGTCCCCACTTGCAAGAGCTGATTCTCCGCAGTGAAATGATCTTCCCATCTCACCCGCGGAGATCCCCATGCCCACCCCCTACGACCCCGACAAACTCGTCGACGCCACCCTGGCCCTGCTCGGCGCCTTCGAGTTCGACAGCGGCCGCGCCTGGAAGGGCTACGACTTCGACGTGATGGCCCGTCTTCACGCCGAGGGCTGGATCAGCGACCCTCGCAACCGGTACGAATCGGTGCACCTGACCCCCGAAGGGCTGACACGCGCCAAGGCGCTCGCCGCCGTCTGGTTCGGCGCGTCATCGCCCACCCACTGACCCCACCCATGCGCCTCGAAGGCACCCTCAAATCCTGAAGCGACGACCGTGGCTTCGGCTTGCCAAACCGGCCTTCCGCGCCGCGTTCTGGGCGATGGTGGTGGTGAACGTGCTGGGCTTGGTGGCGGTGCCACGCCGATCGCCCGGAGGTTCTTGCAGATCTCAGGCTGACTGGTCAGTCTGTATTGACAAAGTAATTACGAAAACGCCATGATCTCAACCATGGATGTCCGCTACGAATTCAACGGCACAACGTTCATCTGGAATGCTGCCAAGGCGGTGACGAATGTACGCAAGCACCACATTACGTTCGAGCAGGCCGCACAGGTGTTCTTCGATCCGCTGTTCCAGTTGGTCGAGGCTGGCAGGAGCGACGAGGCGCGTGATGCCGTGCTGGGTTTCGATGCCGCAGGCCGTGTGCTGTTCGTGGTCCACATCGAAGTCGATGGCGAGTACATCCGCATCATCTCCGCCCGCAAGGCCACTTCGCAGGAAAGGATCGATCATGATTTCTGATGCACTCAAGACCCGCCTCGCCAAGGATCGCCCAATGACCTCGATCACGCTGCGCATCCCCGTCGATGTGGTCGAGTCGCTCAAGGCACTGGCACCGTTCAGGGGCTTTTCAGGCTACCAGGCGCTGCTGAAGGCCTACATCAGCGACGGACTGCGCCGCGATGAGGCGGAGTACCAGTCGGGTCGAACGGCCAAGTTGCTGGCGGAGTTGAAGGCGCGTGGTGTGCCGGACAGCGTGCTTGAAGAGGCTCAGCGCGCTGCGGCCTGAACCTCAACCCTTCTGGTGGTCGCTACCCGGTTGTCGCCTGTTGCCCTTGTGGTCGTTCTGACCGGCATTCTTGTGCCTGCCGGCCACTTCCGCTTCTTCTGCCTTCTGCTTCTGCATGGCGACCTCATCCACCTGAGGTGGCTTCGGATGCTGCGGCTGTTGATTGAAGTCCTTGGTTTGCTTTGTCATGTCATGCTCCTGAAAAGGCCATGCGACTGTGCCAATACACCCCGAATCGCAACCCAACCCTGCGCTCAATCGGACGGGCTGGCAACCGACTTTTGTCTGGCTGTCCCCCATCCCTAGTGTGATTGCATGTAACTTATCTTGACACTGGTGGCTGATGCAACAATTCGCTGACAAACTTCGGCTTCTTTGTGGTTGTCGGCCGCCACCCCTGAAACTTGCACTGTCGGCTATTTCTGCCAATGATGGAGAGCAACATGACAGGCGATTCCGGATCCTGTAGGGCCTTGCCTGTTCCGCCTGCAGCCAGTATCAAAATCCAGAGGATGGCCGGACGTCATTTCATTCTTCCTCGAATCGCTGACCGAACACTGGGACGGCCAGCTCATCGCTGTCATTGTCTCTGGTTACAACGGTGACGGGGCGGCAGCGCTGTGCGGCATCAAGGACGTCGGCGGCATTACCATCGCGCAAAGGCCGGATATAGCCAAGCAGCCCGACATGCCCGAGAGCGCCATTGCGAGCGGCTGCATAGACTTTGTTCTCTCCCCGGAAGAAATCGCAGTGGAACTCGTGCGAATTGCGCATGCGGCTTCACCGCGACACCTCAAATGACTAGCGAGTCGATTTACTCGCCCCACACCGCCCAGCGGCGCATGGCGGAGCGCAGTCAGCAGCGTGAGGCGCCGGTGTCGTGGACACTGGCCAGAGCGGGGCTGGCGCTGCCGGCGTTCGCCGTGTGGTGCGCGGTGGTGGCGTTCCGCTGGGGCTTGCCGGGGGCTGTGCTGGTCGGCGGCTGGCCGGGGGCGGGCTGCTCGCCCAGCACCTGCTGCGCCACAAGACCGCCAAGCCGTCGTTCCGCGCCGCGTTCTGGGCGACGGTGGTGGTGACCCGGACGAAGCGACAAGCCCCGGGGTTCAGCCCGGGGTCGAGCGTTCAAGCCGGGACGGCTTGTCAACCGACATGTATGGAAATACAGTTGCCGGATGGAAGCCGTGAAGACCCTCAAGCTGCGCATCAAGGACA
>NZ_CAWURG010000023.1:0-7501 GCF_963924895.1 uncultured Sphaerotilus sp. | reverse complement strand
ACGAAGGTGTCGAAGTCGGCCGTGGCGCGCTTGCGGCGTGCGGCGCAGGCGGCCGGGTCGGGGTCGAACCCGGTGACCTGCGCCTCGATGCGCTGGCGCAGGTTCGCCGCGAACGCCGCGAGGTCGTCGGACGCCTGCTTCCGCGTTAATCCCTTGCGCTGGGTAGCCATCTTTCCGCCTGGTGTAACGCTGGTTGGTCAGGCACCGCGGTACGGCACCACGTTGTCGAGTTCGAGTTGCACGCCGCCGCTTTCCCGGTAGGCGTTCCACATGCCGAGGTGCGCCGCGCAGTAGTGCAGGTTCGGCGCGATCTCGTTCGCGTGCAGCTCGCACAGGGGCCGGTCGCACGTCTTCTTCCTGCCGACGGGGTAGTCGCACAGGTGGTCACCAACGTCCGCGCACTCCGCGCAGTGCGGCCCGAGGTTGCCGCACAGGAACATGCGACTCCCGTCCGGCTCGTCCTTGATGTAGCAGGAGCGCGGCATCTCGGTCAGCGATCGCCGCGGGCGAACGCCTCCATCGCCGACAGCACGGCTTCGCCGGCATCGGGGTTGCGCTTGATGAGCAGCTCGGCGAAGGCCTTCACGGCGCTGTTGCCAGCGGCCAGGGCGTCGGCCTCGGGCATGAGGCGCTTGGCGGCGGCGTGGGCCTTGTTGAGCGAGTCGGTCAGGCTGGCGATGGCCTTCGAGGCGTCGAGCGGGTCGATACCCTCGTCGGCCTCCAACTTCTCCAATACCGCACCGCAGCGCAGCACGACGGCCGCGGCCACACGTCCCATCGCCGCTTCGAAGCCGCCACCCGCCACGATCAAACTGGCGGCCTGGAATTTGTCCCAGTCATCGCCCGCATCGGCGGCTTCGCTTTTCCAGCGGCGGGCGGTCTGCACCGGCACGCCGGCTTTCTCTGCGGCCTGCTCCAACCCCAGCCCGCCGAGGAAGGCGGCGCGCAGGGTCAGGCGGGTTTCTTTCGGATGGGCCATGGTGCTTACTCTCCGGGCCACGGGGCCGTGTTGCGGGCCACGTCGCGGCCGCGCTCGGTGATCTGGGCGGTGTCGTCGAGCACGCGCAGCAGCCCGACTTCCTGCAGCCAGGACAGGTCAGCGCGCACGGCGTCGCGGCTCGCGGCGATGTTGTGGACGGTCTCCAGCTCGCGCTGCAGGTCGCGCACGGTGGCTTGTCCCATCGGCGCGAAGAAGATGCTGGCCAGCACGCTGGAGCGGCGGCGGCGCAGGGGGTCGGGTGCGGCGGTGATCATGGTGTGGGGTCAGGTCCGGGTGGGGATGTCGCGCATGGTTCGGTGGAGCAGCAGGTTCAGATTGCCGTTCATCGACTCGACGACGCCTTCAACGCGGTGGATCAGGCGCGAGGTCTCGTTGACGCGGTCGTAGATCTTGGCGAGGTCGTCGTGCGTCGGGCTGCGGTCTGCCGCGGTCTCGACGCAGGCCAGCCGCTCGTCGTGCCGGCGCATGGCGCCCTCCAGCTCGGTCATGCGCTTGCGGTCGCCTCGGTTGCCGACGATCACGGTGATCGTCAGCGCGAGGTTCACGGCCGACAGGGCAGCGATGATGGTTTCGTAGTCGGTCATGGCGTGTTGTCGGCTTCGACGTAGGTGATCAGGGCGTCGAGCCGGGCGCGGCACTCGTGGTACTGCGCACCCGCGGTGAGGATCCAGTCGCCGACCTGGCGGTCGCTAGCGGTCAGGCCCTCGGCCGGATGGAGGCCGGGATCGGGGGCAGCGGGGGCATGCGCTGCAGCAGCGCCGGCGGTGGCGCCAGTCGCCCAGGCGGGCGGGCGATCGGTGCTGACCCAGAGTCCGGGCGCACCGTCGAGCACGCGCAGAGCATCGCTGCGCAGGCAGTCACGGCCAGTCGTGGCCACAGTCTGTAGGGCATGTCGTCGGTCCTCGGTGCTGTCGCGCAGGTGGCGCAGTTGGTCGGTGAGCTGCGCCTGGGCCAGGTCGGCCGCGGTGCGCAGGGTGCGTTCGTGCCGGAGCTGGGCATCGAGCGCGGCAAGAGAGGCTTGGGCGGCGGCGCTGGCCGTGGCCTGGATCTGGGCGCGCAGGCGCACCACGTCGCCGACGCTGGGCAACAGGGCGGCGGTGTAGGCCCAGCCCATCACCAGCCCCAGCACCCACGCCACCAGCGGCGAGCGCAGCGCGGCCAGCGCGAGCGGCTGCAGCACGGACAGGGCCGGCATCACCGCTCACCCCCGGACCCGGCCAGCTCGACCATTGCGCCCCAGCCCGCATAGCGCGGCTGCAGCGTCACCATGATCCGCTGCGGGTAGCCGAGGTTCTCCCTGCAGTGGCTGCGGTGGCGCCTGGCGCGGCCGCACGCCGCATCGACCGCCAGGCGGTCCAGCGACCCCGCTGCACGCGACTCGGCGCGCCAGTGCCCCAGCCCGCCGTTGTAGCTGCGCAGCGTGGCCCACATGCGGCTATAGGGGTCCATCTCCTCGGCGCCGGGGATGCGGCCAATCTGGTCCCATATCCACCGGTCATACCCGACCAGCGCCCGCAGCGACCAGACCGGATTGCGCGGCTGGCATTGCTGGGCATTCATCTTGTGCATGCGACACCACCAGGACGCCGTCGCCGGCATGAACTGGCCCATGCCGACCGCGCCGACCCGGCTCACCGCCCAGGGGCGCCAGCCGCTTTCCTGTTCGACTTGCGCAGCAAAGACGGCCACCGGGGCATCCAGACCCCAGACCGTATTTGCAGCGCGCATCAATTCATACCGCCAGCGCCGGGCGCCGAGGGGCGGCTCGGGCTGGTCGGCGGGCGGCGCGGCGGCGGGCGGACTGACGATGATCACCGTGGTGGGCGGAGATACCGACAGCGGCAGCTCGTCCGCGTAGGCGGGCCGGGCCGACAGCGCCACCAGCACCGCCAGCAGCGACACCACCCAGACGGTCACCAGAACGCCCAGCCACAGCCGCATCCGCCGGCGAAACTGCGTGTCGATGCGGCTCAACTCCTCGCCGACCATCTGCGCATGCTGCGCGGTGGGGCTGATGTCAAACGTCCGGCCGCGCCACATCTCAGGCCCCCAGGCCGACGGCCAGCATCGTGGCAGACACGATGATGGCGCGGCGCAGCATCAACACCGTCGCCAGCCTCAGCATCATGGGCACATGGGAGGCCGCAAATTCGGTGTCCCACATGGCGTCTGGGCGCGCATAGGGGAACAGCGCGCGGTCGATCCAGTAGCCCGCCACCGCGGCCATGGCCACCAGCGACAGCTTGTAGACCGACAGCGGCAACTGCTGCGGCGCCAGCGTATAGGTCAGCGCCGTCAGCAGCACGGCCAGCACGAGCCAGCCGAACATGCGCGGGGCGCGCGGGGATGTGGAGGAGGCGGTCGGCTTCATGCTCCGCATCGTCCGAGATCACCCGTCGGCGCACGAGTCGGCGCAACCTAGGTGCAGATGTCAGCTTGGCGTCAGGTGACTGGCAACCATGCCGGAACTGAAACTACCAGGAGGAACCGATGGGATCAGGAGCGATGAGATGTGCTGCGACTGCGGCACTGGTCAGCATGTTGGCGGGATGTGCCGGCATGGTGGCATCGAACGATGGGAGCCGGGTCGTGATCGAGCACGATGGATTCGTCTCGCTGGACGGCGTGCGAGATGTTGCCATGAAGTCCTGTGCGCAAGCTGGAAAAGCGCAGGCCACGCATGTCGTGAGCGTCAACAAGAACCCGAGGTTCGATCCTGGGTTCGGGGCGCAGCTCAGCACGTTCCAGTGCGAGTGAGAAAGCCATGGCACGCAAGTACAGCAAGACCGAGTGGCAGATCGCCGGTGTGATCCTGGTGGCCGCGCTGGGCTGGTTCTCCTACAAGATGCACGAGATGCAGACCCCTGAATACCAGCAGGCGCAGTACACCAGGCTCGCAGCCGAGATGGACAAGGAAGCTGATCAGCGCAAGGCGGCGGACCAGCAGGCCGAGCTGGCGAAGGAAATCCAGCGGCTGATGCAGGAGTCACTGCAGCGGTGTGCGGGCAAGCGGGATGCAGACGCCGCCAAGGTCGGCGGCGACCTGGCGCTGGTCAGGTACGCGGAGTGCCTGCAGGAGCACAAGCGCCAGTTCGGGATCAAGTGATGGACGACGCTGCCACGATCGAACACCTGCGCGACCTGCTGAGGCGGGTTGCCGAACAGTGCTGGTTCGAGGACTACCTCGCAGGGAAGTACAACTCGGACCTGCCGGCCGAGGACCGGCTGCGCGATGATGTGCGCAAGGAACTGGGGATGAAGTAGCCGTTGCCTCGCCAATGAAAAACCCCGCCTGGGTTGCCCCGGGCGGGGTTTTCACTTTCCGAGAAAAGCGTAACGATTGCGGCGCTGAGCTTATCAGAACTTGGTGGTCAGCGTCCCATCCGGCAGGCGCTTCATCACGTCGCCCATTTCGTACCGCACATCCTCCGAGTTGATCGCCTCGCGCAGGGTAGCGTGCTCGGACAGGATGCGCTGGTCACTGGTACCAGCGCCGGAGACCACCACGTACTCCGGTTGCAGCACCAAGATCTCCTTGTTGTTCTTGACCAAGTGCCGGCGCAATGCGGTGAAGCTGCTCCAGACCGGCATGTAGAAGGCCATGGTCTTGTCCAGCCCCATCTCGGCGATGAACTTCTCCTTCTGGCGCTTGCCCATCCCGGCCATATTCTTCTCGACCCTGGCTTTCGAGAACAGGCGTCGTTCGCTCCGGCAGAAGAAGCGGCGGCGCTCCTCGCAGTCATTCGTCAGCCACTCGCCCTTCCAGACGCCGTTGACGTAGACCACCAGCACCAGCTTGTTCTTCTCCTGCTCCCGCGAGATGGTCAGCTTGTAGCCATCGCACATCAGCTTTTCGGAACCGAACCGGCCGGCCAGCGCCTCCTCGATCCGCTTCCAGTCGGCGGGGGTGATGGGGCGGGTGGCGCTCACAGCGCACCCCCTTCGATCCGCACCGGGCCAGCACGGCGCTCAGGCCGCAACGGGGACGCCGCTTCGATCCGCAGGCACCGCGCCAGGAACTGGCCCTGCGCCTCTGCGCCATCCAGCCAGGCCAGATCGCAGTAGGTCTCGCCGTAGTAGGTGGCGGGTTCGGGCGGGTCGGTGACGACACACCTGATGCCCAGGCGCTGGGCCTCTTGGCAGACCGACTGTTCGGTGCCGGGCGTGTAGTGCGCCACGACCGTACCGGCACCACGGGCGGCCCATGCGGCGACCGATGCCGCCGCCGAGGCTGCTGGGGCCGCCTGCACGACCACATCGTGACCGGGCATCGCATTGGCCAGCGCCAGGGCGACGGCGGGACGGTCGGTGAGCAGAACGATGGAGGCATCGGGGTTGGTGTCGTCACCGCCGCCACAGCCGGCGAGCAGCGCCGCAGCAGCAGCAGCGACAGCCAGGAAGAGGCGCTTCATGCTGACACCTCGGTGCTGGCTTCGAACGGCGTGATGATGAAATCCTCGACACCGCGCACGATGGTGATGCCGGGGATGCGGGCGACCGCGGCCGGCTCGTTCAGGACCGCCTCCTTGTTGACCTCCGCCTTGGTGCGGATGAATCGACCCAGACCGGCTTTCGCAAGAGACTTCAGCACCATCTCCACGCCCTTGATGCTGACACTCGGCGGCTTCACGCGCCAGGCTACCTCGCCGGTGATCAGGTTGGCGGTCTTGCCGTTGCGGTCGTCCTCGCCCAGCAGCGTTACCCGGTTGGCTTCGCACCAGGTCTGGATGCCGGTTTGTAACGCGGCTGTGCGTGCAGCCAGGTCGGCCAGCACCGGCTCGGCAGCGTTCGCCAGCGCGGCGATGGCGTCGTTCATCTCGGTGCAGGTGCGGGCGTACTCACGCTGCAGGTCGCCGAGCTGGCGGATCTGGTCGGCGCACATGCTGCGCGACTGGGGGACGGCGACCGCGACGGCGGCGGTCTTCATGCGTGTTTTCTTGCTTGTGGCCACTGGGGCCTCCTTTCGGGTTTCGGGTGGATCAGGTGGATCAGGTCGCAGCGAACAGGGGGCGCTGCCGGTCGTCGGCGCCGGGCTCGGGGCTGTCGAGCACCATCTCGATCTGGTGCGAGGTCATCGCCATGCCGGCCGCGGCGAGCCGCATGCCCATCACGTAGATGGCCTCCGCCTTGCTGCTGACGGCGGGCGGGTGGCCGCTGGTCAGGGCGTCGTGGGTCGTGCGGAGCCAGCGTTGGCGCTTGGCCGACAGCAGCGAGCGCAGCACCGGCACCCGCAGCGGCTCGCCGCCCCACGCAGTGCAGAGCTGCAGCAGCTCCGCCTGGTCAAGCACGCGCAGCAGCTCGGCGCGGCGGCGCTGGCCGTCCACCCGGTTGGACTGCGCAGCGGGCACGCGCAGGAACACCCCCGGCCAGGCGTTGAACACCTTGACCGCGAGCGCCACGCCCAGCACGCGCACCACCTCGCCCGCGCCCGGCGGCACCGCGTCAGCGAACTCGCCGAGGTCCAGCTCGGTGACCTGCAGCAGCTCGGCGCGCAGCAGCTCGTCCTCGGTGGCCTGGGGCTTGTGCTGCAGCATCACAGCTCCTGCGATCGCTGCGTCTGGTGCGCCTGCTTGCCCTTGTGGCGGGCAGTGCGGGCCAGCGCGCCGACGACCAGGTGCAGGTCATGCGGGGTGCAGAAGTCCACGGTGTCGGCCCAGCCGCTGCGCTTGGCGATGGCGTCGGCGTACTTGAGCGTGTGGGCCTTGCCGGTGACACACTCCAGCTCGGACAGCCAGCCGTGGATCTCTGCCATCAGCGCAGCCTTGTCCTTCGGCGGTGTGACACGCTTGCGTCCACCGTCGCGGGCCTTGGCCGTGGGCGTGCCAGCGCCAGAGCGCTTCAGGTGGTCCAGCACGGCGCCCTGTTCAGCCAGGCTGAGCAGCGTGGCGCTGGTCTTGCCCGTGATCGAGGCCAGCATGGTGCGGTACGTGGCATCGTCAATGCCGAGCTGGCGGACACAGGCCTTGATCGCCTTGATGCCGTTCTTGCGGCGCGTCTCGATCGTGGACAGCGTAGCGAATGAGGAGGCGGTGGCCATCACTTGCCCCCCTTGGCCTGGGCGATCGGCAGGCTCAGCGGCAGCGTGGCCACAGCGAGCTGCTCGCGGCACTGGTTGCCCTGGTCGATGGCGTAGTGCGCCATGCGCTGGAAGCGGCTGCGGCGCTCGGTCTCGTCGAGCAGGCTGGCCTGGCAATGCTGCGCCTGGTCTCGGGCGAGGTTGAGGGTCTCGCGCTCCCGGTGTTCGTTGGCAAAGTCAGCGGTCAGCACGCCCAGCGCGAAGACCATGACGGCGGGCAGCACGCGACGGTGACAGATTTCAGTGGCGTCCATGGCTCAGCTCTCCAGCGTGGCGGTGGCAGGGGCAGCCGCGGCGGCGGCAAGGGCCTGCGGCTGGCGCAGGAGGTTGTGCGGGCAGCCTTGGCAGGCGCGCCACTGGTCCACCTCAGCGAAGCTCAGCGACTCGTAGGTCTTGGCGGCGCAGGCGCGGCAGCCGCGGGCGGG